>SMXL01000019.1 GCA_004356385.1 Bacteroidota bacterium | reverse complement strand
GGAGTCGCAAAAACCCAGAAGTCGGTACCTTCAACAGCTGCCTCCAGACTGGAGGTTACGACAATGGATTCGGGAATTTCAACGTCGGGGAGGTACGTGGGATTGTGCCGGTCGTCACGGATCTGCCTGGCTGCTTCTTCTCGCCGAGCCCACAACCTGACCGGGACTCCCTTCGAAGCAAGGCTGACTGCGAGCGCAGTTCCCCAGCTACCCGCACCAACGATTGTAATTGATTTTTCTGGGGAGCCGTCGGTGCTCATGAACTACTTCTGAATAAATGGCCTCGGCTGTGAAGACGTCGATTAACTCGGACCTTGTCCGCCCCTCATTCCCCATCCCGGACGAAAGATTCGAACTCTTTTCTCGCTGCCGTTCAATAGCCGATGAATATTGGCTCGATGCGCCATAAAAATGGTAAACGCCATAAAAAGACTGAAGAACAAAATGCTGGCGTCAATCGAGTCGACATGAAAGAGATACTTCCTTATCGCCACGGTCGAAGGAAAAGCAGCGACCGCAGCGAGAGACGCTAGCGAAACGTACCTGGAAGACAACAGCACGAGAGCAAAGATTCCGATTGCAATGACCATCGTCACAGGCTGAATTGCAAACAGAACGCCCGCGGCCGTATTTACTCCCTTTCCACCTTTAAACCCTGCCCAAATCGGAAACATGTGTCCAACGATCGCGGCAACGCCGGCGACCAACATGATGACAGACGAAGCTTCCCAAAATCCCAGTCCGGGGGGCAGTGCATCAATCCGGATCGTTGCGACAATGCCTGCTGCGAACAATCCTTTTCCAAGATCCACGATGGTAGCAAGAATGCCAGCCTTCCAACCAAGTACACGAAATACGTTTGTAGCGCCTGCGTTCCCACTTCCGTGCTGACGAATATCAGTGCCGTATATCTGCTTACCAACCCAAACACTCCCGGGTATGGAGCCGATAAAATAGCTTATGATGATTATGACGGCGACAGATAACATGCGGTAAGATTACTGCTTCGTGCTGAACCTACGGGTCTAAGTTACTGAATGTCGTTGAACTGTCTTAATGGTAGAAAAGGTTCAATAGGTAATTCATTCGACCCCTATTGAACCCAAAACGGCAGAATGTTCGCCATTCTCCTCACAATACGCAGTGATATGGCGTGTATCGTCAGGATGTACGATGATAATTAGGCCAATTCCCAGATTAAACGTTCTCCTCATGTCGCTTTCAGGCACATTTCCAGAACGCTGAATCAGTTTGAAGATCGGAGGTCTATCCCAGGATTCATAATTGATGTCTGCCCTGAGCCTTTTTGGAACGATTCGAGCCGTGTTCCCGGGAATCCCACCGCCTGTTACGTGAACCAGTCCTCGAATATTGGCTGGTCCTTCGACGAGCCCCCGGATAAGGTGCAAATAAGAACGGTGTACTTCGAGAAGCACATCTCCGATCGTCCGTCCCGACAATTCCTCGGGGGTATCGGTTATATCATATTTCGAAAAGAGAACGCTACGAGCTAATGAATACCCGTTGGTATGGAGCCCCGAGGACGGAATTCCGATAAGAACATCCCCCGATTCGATCTTCTGGCCGTCAATGATGGCACCGCGATCGACCATACCCACGATGGTTCCGGCCAGATCGTACTCGCCTTGTTGATACAGGTCCGGCATCTCCGCGGTCTCGCCACCGATCAAGGCACATCCATTTTCAAGGCACGCTTTGGAAAAGCCCGCGATGATGTCGCGTGCCACGGTTGGGATCAATTTCCCCGTCGCGAAATAGTCGAGAAAATATAGGGGAGTCGCACCGCAGACGGCAATATCATTCACACAGTGATTCACCAGGTCCTGCCCCACCGTATCGTGGCGATCGACCTGAAAAGCTACTTTCAATTTCGTGCCTACGCCGTCCACGGATGAGACCAGCACGGGGTCCGAATAGGAGGCAAAATCCGGCCGGTAGAGAGCGCCAAACGAGCCAATATCCGAAAGCACACCGGGCGTAAATGTTTTGCGAACGAGCGGTTTGATTTCGTCGATGACTCGTTCGCCTACCTCAATATCCACTCCCGCCTCTCGATACGTCGTCATGATCTGGATGCGTTCGTTATGACCAACTCCGAATTACCAATGCCGAATTACCTATTCCGATTCGAATTTCCTCTTCCAGGGTGGGTCCTCGCGTTTCAAAAAAGCCCTGATTCCATCCTGGCAGTCCTTAGACGTGCGAATTGTTGCGTTTCGTTCCACCGCAATTGCGAGTGCTTCCCGTTGCCCCATGAATTCGGTCTCGAAGAGCATTCGTTTGGTGGCTGCTACGGCTTCCCGACTCGTCTCTCGTAGAATCTCATCGGCCAACTCCCGAACCGCATCATCGATCCGGGCTCCGTCTACTACTCGGTTCACCAGGCCGAGCTCCAGAGCTTCCTGGGCTGAAATCAATCTTCCGGTAAGCAACAGGTCCCGTAGAGCCAGATCAGGAACGCGCGTACGGAGAAAGGTCATCACGATAGCCGGCACAAAACCGATCCGAACTTCGGTAAACCCGAGTCGGGCACGGTCGTCTACGACGGCAAAATCGCAAGCAGTCAAAAGGCCAAAACCGCCTGCGATGGCATGGCCATTCACCCTCGCGATGACGGGTTGTGAGCAGGATCTGATACTGGTGTACAAGTGGGCGAGCTTTTGCGAATCCGCCAAGTTGTCCTCATACGAGGCGGTTTGCATCTTCTCCAGCGCCTCCAAATCGGCGCCTGATGAAAACGTATTGCCCGAACCGGTAAGCACGATGACCCGTACAGTTTCGTCCGAAGAAAGGCTTTCAATGAGACTCGTCAGCTCGCCAACCAGTTGCTGATTGAGCGCGTTCCGCTTCTCCGGCCGCTTGAGTGTCAATGTGACAATGTCAGCCCGTTCTGATTTTTCGAGTATGATCATTCGATTTTTTCCAGCAGGAAATTGCAGCCCCTGAGCTCCGCACCCGTTAATCTACCGACCAGATCAAATCCCTTCCCTATGCGAATTGCGGAATCCTGTGTAAGAATGCTCGACACCGAGTACATGTTCGCGAGGTCGACGACAGCCAGTGCGCCCGACTCCCCTTCGGCCAATTCCTTTTCGGGTGTATATAAATCAAAGACTCGGAATTGAACCCACGGCGGAGGATAAAAGAGGCCATCGCCTCTCATGTAGAATTGACTCAGAAGTTCGCTCATTCCATACTCGCTGCTAATTCGATCTGGCGAAATCCCGAAGCCCTCGCTCAGTTTTCGATGCAGTTCTCTCCTGCTGATTTCTCGCCGGTGAGTTTTCATGCCTCCGGTTTCGAGTACCATTGAATTCTGCGGAAGCGCCAACCCTCCTGCTTCTACCATATTCAAGAGTCCAAACGCCAACCCGAAGACGATAACAGGCGCCTCGAAGTCCCGAGCAGACTGAAGCGCACGGCGGAGAGACTCCAGATCTGCCTCGATAAAAGAACTGGCGGGCGTACCCAAGTCCTCAATCAGTATGCGAGCCATAACGACAAGAGAAGAACTCGCCCGGGACTCTGTGCGAACGGGAATGCAAGCGAGTACGGAAAAGGGTCCAGTACCGTACACGGCCTGAAAGTGCGAAAGGACGGAGCGACGATACACGTCCAGGCTTTTTACATAGTGTGCACTTCGATCCGCGCTGGCACCCGTTCCGCTGCTCCTGAAAACCGCCTCGGCCTCGCCGGGTGGAAAGCAGGCCACTTCAGCTCTCTTGAACGCCTCAACGGGCAAAAATTGAAATTCGGCGAAGCGGCGATAAACGGGATTGTTCTCGCGTTGGTAGTCAATCACGCAGCTGGCAAATCGGTCGAATGATTCTTCGTCCTCGACTTCCAGATCTGTGAAATGGGCTTCGACGGTACTGATGTCTGTTTTAAGTGTCAATAGGTGTTCCGGCTCGAAGCATCTCTCGAAGCATTTCTTGACGACTCAATCGATCGAACGATAAATCGGGTATTCTCCTCCCGTCTCAATGAATGCGTCCATCTGCGCCCAGTTAACCAGGCCATCGTCCGATCGAGGTTCGAGAAGGTAGAATATCAACCGGCCGAGCTGTTGATCCACGGGCACCACGAGCGTTCCCGATTCTAATTCCTTCTCCGTCGAGACATACGACCCGTAGACTGTTCTCTCCCGAATATCCTGAAAAATCCGCGGCGACACGCTGGTGGAATCAATCGTAAACGACTGGACAATCAGTGGTTCATCTGCACTGGACTCTCGATACTCAATACCATGAATGTCCAGATACTCGCGAACGATCTCCGCTCGTGGAGGCACATAGTATCTAGCAGGAACACGCTCCGACTCTGTGGCGGTAAAAGTACCGTATTCGAACATGCGCTCGGTGCGCTGTGCCTCTCCTCGAACACGAACCATTTCCCCCGAAAATGGATGGGCTATGGTATGCGTCTCCCCCATTAGAATATCAACTTCCTCAGGGCTCCTTTCATAATCCGAGCGAACGGCAAGTTGCTCGCCAACCACAGATTTGGCGCTGGCCTCTTCAACGACTCTTCGAACGTCCATCGCATGGGCATGGGAATAGTTCAGAATTTCCTCAACGAAGTAAAGCGAAGCCCTTATCCGATCTTCGAAGGAGGCATAGGCGTAGGCCTCACTCAATATGGCAATTCTGTTTCTGAGTCCGACATAGTTGTTGTTGAACCGCGGGCGATGATCAAACGTGTACCAGCCAGGCTCGGCTCCCTGGCGAAACGGGAGATTCCCATAGTAATAATAGTCCCACCCGTGCTTCTCCTGGATAATCCGGGTGATCTCAGGCAACATATTTCCGCGCAGGAAAGAGGATATTTCAGGGGCCGTATTCGGATTCAGAGGAGGCGAATAGGTGATGTGGTAAGCGTGCTGAGTTCCATTCGTCGTATGAAGATCAACGAGCACATGTGGATCGTACTCGTTCATCAGCCGAATTAGAGATCGTGCCTCTGGGCTTTTCACTTTCATGTGATCTCGATTCAGATCCAATCCCTGCGCATTAGGGCGCTGACCCATTCCGCCGTACGGTCCGTTCTGCCGGCGGCGGTTCATCAGGCTTATTCGTTCGTTGCCATCGACGTTGTAGATCGGGGCCAGCATCAAGACCAGCGAATCTGCCCATGCGGCGTAGCGACCGGAGGCGAGGTCGCGAATCATCATGAGCAGGGCTTCCTTTCCACAAACTTCTCCGGCGTGAATATTTCCCTGTATGTAAACGCGAACTCTGCCGGTTGCTCGAATCGCCGAAGGTGACGTGTCCGACACATCTCCGAAAATTACGAGTGGTAACGATCTACCCTCAGATGAATAACCAAAACTCGTCAGGTGGAGTCGTGGATTCTGTGCCGTGGCTACTTCAAGAAATCCAATCAGTTCATCGTATCGCGTCGTTTCCAGAAAACCCGTTCGCTCAGCCCGAGTCGTCAGGAACGACAAATCTGTTTCCTGAGCCCGAACCAGAACTGTGGATGACCCGACCAGGAGCGCGCACACAACCAGTAAAAAGTGCCTGGTAGTGGAGACGATAATTCTCAAATTCCTGACCTCGTTCGAATGGATCCAAATGAACAATCCGCCTTCCGGAAGGCGGATCCCCAGCCGAGCCGAATCGACTCAAGCTTTCTTTTTGTTCTTTTTGTTCTTTTTGGGACGCACTTTGCCATAAGAACCTGCTATAATCTTGCCTTTTCGCGTGCGCTTGTCTCCTTTTCCCATGTAATTAGTCTCGTTTGCTTTGGCTCAATGTTTGTGTAGAGAGTAAGATACAGGACTGGAAGCACAAACAACGGTTAATGGCGAATTCCTGTCGGTCTGAGAATTATGGAACAGGATAATAGAAATCCGGAAACGCTAGCCGCAGTGGTGTGTATACGGCCGGGTTTACCTCTGAGATCAACATTCAATTTATCCAATCGGATTCAGTTGACAATCTCCATTCGATCCCGTTAGGTTGTTCCTAATTCAGCACTCGGTTTATGACAGCATCTCCGGCCGAAATTACGCTCACCCTCAATCCGGAATCCCGGATCGACATCATCAATGTTTCCGAGGGGATCGAACAGGAAAACGAAGATTTTTTCAACTCGTTCAAGAAAAGTCTCTTCTGTTCCTACCACACGACTGCTGGATATTTCGAACAGGCGTTCTGCAACAGACTGAAGAACAATCCGGATGCGTTGCAGGCGTATGTAGGTACGTTCAGGCGACTCTTTCCTCCCGAGGCAATTTATCAGCACGACCAGATGGAGTTGCGGGAGGAACTTTCTGACGCGCAGAAACAGGTCGAGCCTCGAAACGCAGATTCTCACCTGACCTATATCGGGTCGGGCTTGGAGAATTGCGTGACCTATAACAATGACGCCACTTCGCCGGTCTATTTCGTCGACCTGGATGGATTAAACGGTAACGTCAGACGCCGGCGTAAAACAACCGTCGTTGGTTACAATTCCGAAATCGTGGCGGCGCGCGAAAAATTGGACGTTCGAATGTCTTCCCATCCGATCGACTCGGTAAATCTTTGGGACCCGAAGCTGGGTGTCGTGCAGATGCTCGAGGATCGCGTTCGTCAATTGGGAATCCAGAAAGGTCGGATCGAATTGACACTGGATGTCTCGGAGCGCAATACCGGGCTAACGGTGAACGAGTATGAGACGCTCTTGATGCAGCACGACTTGGTCGACGTACTCCACAATCCCATCCGTTTTATGGCGCAAAAGGGACGGAATATGCTCCGAGACCCTCGAGCCATAAAGGAAAAGGCCAAGGATTATGCAAAATATGACCTCGTACATGTCGTCAATGAATTCATCGACGCGATGGGACTGAGTGAATCATTGATCGAGCGAATCATAGACAAATTCCTAGCCGTACCGGCGGCGCGATTCCTCAGAATGAAACGGTCAGTGAGTCTGGTCGTGTCTGATTGCGTGGATTCTGGCAAAAGTCGCATCATCACGGGCACGTATCAGAGCCCTATCCTGGTTCAGTGGCAGAAAGCAGTAGAAGGAACGAGGTCTTTGAACATCACATTCACGCGATTCGAGTAGGCCTGGATTAGGGACCTAGATCAGCGATTTCGACTGGACGCCATCCACGTTGAGGCATGCTCCGGATATCCAACTTGCTCGAGGAGAGGACAGGAACGCAACCACGTCGGCCACTTCCTTTACCGTTCCGAATCGGCCCATTGGCAGGTTATCTTTTATAAAAACAGCCATCTCGTCCGGGTCTTCGAGACATCTCTTGTCCCAGCTTCCTCCCGGAAAACGAATGGAACCGGGAGCAACCGTATTCACTCGAATGCCGTCGGATCCCAGTTCAAGCGCCATGATTTTCGCCATGCTGATCAGCGCCGATTTCGTGGCGTTATATATCGAAAGCCCGGGTCCACCAGCCTCGCGTCCAAAGATGCTCGAAATGAAAAGAATGGACCCCTGCCCTCTTTTTCTCATCTCAGGAATGACAGCGCGCGCGCAACGTGCGTGCGTGTTCAAATTGAGGTCGAGCACCGCAGCCCAATCTTCGTCCGTCGTTTCTTCGAATGGTTTCCTTCGATTCCCGCCCACGTTTCCGACGAAAATGTCTATTCCGCCGTACGTGTTGACGGCTACATCGGCTAACGTTTGCCCGGAGGTGGGATCTGTCATGTCCAGAGTGATCGAAGTCACGTCGGCCGCGAGGGATTTAAGTTCGTCGGCGGCTTCTTCGAGCGCGTCTCCTCCCCGTGCGCAAATCACAAGCTTGCAACCTTCTTCGGCAAGGCTGCCGGCAATTCCCCGTCCTATCCCGCGACTGGCGCCGGTAACAATGGCTATTTTATTTTCAAGCTCGAGATTCATTGCGCTGTTTTTACTCATACTTCGTCTGGAAACAGGTACGAAGTATAGCGATCTTTCAGACCCAATATGCGTACTCTGCGGGTAGCGGATGAAGATCAGCAATTCTCAAGCAACGTGGAAACGAAATGACCGGCCGGAACAACCTATTTCAGAATCAGCCCGACGATGCTTTGCTCTGGATCTATACGTCTGATAGGACAATCGGTGGAGCGGATCAGGATCGGTTTTTGGAGTCGATTCGAAATTTCATCGTCTCTTGGACGTCACATGAACGGCCCGTAACCGCCGAGGTGGAAATTCTACTGGATCGATTCCTCGTCGTATCGGCCCATATTCCGGATGGAGATGTTTCCGGATGCGGTATAGATAAGCTCGTTCATGCCGTAACGAATTTGTCATCAGATTTCGGGTTCGGGTGGCTGGATGGACTCCAGATTGTTTTCAAATCGGATGATGGACAAATCCTCTCTATTGGCAGAAGTGCATTTCGCACGTTGGTCGCCGAGACCATCGTAACTAGCGAGACGATGGTCTACGATACCAGCCTTCATACGCTCGGGGAGCTTCGGAAAATCGGACTGGAGCGGAGAGCGGGAAAATCCTGGCATGCCAGCACGTTCAACCTGGGTGCGCCGGTTAACGCCTGATTCGTCAACAGCATCTTTTTCATGTCGGTCAGAGGAGCAAAACGTATAAACGCACGTCCGGTCGGGAGAGAACTCCTCATCGCGAACCTGTTCCTACTCGGGTTGATCGTAATCGGCACGTTCGGATACTCCACGATTGAGCAATGGACGCTTGTAGAAGGCCTCTACATGACGTTCATCACCATGACGACGATCGGTTTTCAGGAAGTACACGAACTTTCGTCTTTTGGACGCATTTTCACCATCTTTATCGGACTCGCAGGAATCGGAACCGTCGCGTTTATTGCCACGCGGTCGGCTCAGGTTCTGGTTATGGGTCAGCGAATGAAACAAAGACAACTCATGCAGACGATAAGCAAACTGTCTGACCATTATATCCTTTGCGGCTACGGCCGGATTGGAATGCGTATCGCCGAAGACTTTCGCCGAAGCGGTGTTCCATTCGTCATTATCGAAAATGCAGAGGCTAAGGTCGAAAGGCTGAAACACCTGCAACTGCTCTATATCGACGGTGATGCGGAAGAGGAAGAGTTTCTTGAGGCGGCGGGAATCACCAAGGCCCGGGGCCTGATTCTTACCCTCCCAGAAGACAGCGTAAACGTCTTCGTCACTTTAGTTGCCAGGGAGATCAATCCCGATCTTTTCATTCTCGTCAGAACAAATAAGCACCAGAATCGGCGGAAATTGATCCGTGCCGGTGCCGACAAAGTAGTTTCTCCGTACGAGATTGGCGCCGACCGGATGGCCCAAGTAATCCTCAGGCCTGCGGTGGATCGATTTATGGAAAATGTCCTCCACACCGACGCTCTGAATCTGATGATGGACGAAGTAACGGTGAACGAAGGGGCCTCACTTGCTGGAAAGTCCCTTGCCGAGAGCAACCTCAGACAACATTTCGACGCCATCGTCGTTTCGATCATGGACGGAAAAACACTTGAAATGAAGTTCAATCCAGTTGCAACCGATAAAATAAATGCGGGTGACACCCTTATCGTTCTCGGAAGCCAAGAAATGATTCAGAACTTGCGTAAAGACGGTTGCGGGTCCTGACCCGGAATTCGGATGCCTCACACGCAGACCTAAATTGCAAGTATTCTTATGCCGATGAAAACCGTTTCTGTTATACGCCGTGTTTTTCTGTTGCTCACCGGTATCGCAGTATTTTCAGCCGCTGAGTCAGCAGCTCAATACTACATCAACCAGAGTGAGTTAGCGGAGATATTGGGTCCGTGCTCCGCCGAGCTAGAACAGCTTCCCACGATCGAGTACCGCGATCAGGTACTTTACGATCGACGCAACAACAGCGTACTCGCCCGCAACACGTTTTACAAAATCATAGGCGACGGTGACGTGGATCTTGGTTACGAGCGCGCGAAGGTGGTGGGCCTGCTTAACCGAACGCTCATGTCGCGCGCGCAAATTGGAGATACGCTGGTCGTACCCTCGAAATATGTAACTGATTTTTGTGCCTACTCACCCTTCCCCCTTCTATATCCAGGAGCTGAATCGTTCGAAAAACTCTTCATTATTGAGAAGAGCATTCAGGGTTGGGCTGCGTATGAGCGAGGACGTCTGGCTCGCTGGGGTATCGTCAATACGGGTGCGAAAGCATCGCCTACGCCGAATGGACGGTTCAATTTCAACTGGAAAACAGAATTTCGTGTTTCGTCGCTGAGCCCTCCCGGAGAACGATGGGAGATGTATTGGGTCTTCAATTTCTACGACGAGAGAGGGATCCATATTCACCAGTATCCCATGCCGACCGGTGGTCCCACGAGCCACGGCTGCGTTCGAGTGGTAGAAGAAGATGCAGAATGGATCTACCGATGGGCCGATCCGTGGGACACGACGCTTGGGACTGGCTTCGGCTCGAGTCAGGGCAAAATAAAAGCCCCAGGAACGACCCTTCTCGTGGTGGGCGATGACCCACCGTCCAATCCTATTCCATTCTTCAGACCAGAAAGAAGGCCAGTTCTCGTCACAGTGGAACTTCCAGACGATCCGTACAGCGTACCGGCTGGATCTTCACAGCAACGGTTTTTTGATCGACAGCGCGCTATTGGATCAGACTAGGACCTGTTAACATTTCCTGAAAGCGTCCTGTAGTTACCGGGCGATCAGCGAATAAAAGAGAACAGTCGACCGAAGCGCGGGAGCCTGGCGTCTGCATCCCATGAAAAGTAGACCAGAATGGCTTTACCAACCACGTGGTCCATGGGCACAAATCCCCAGAACCTGCTGTCTTCTGAATTGTCCCGATTGTCTCCCATCGCAAAGTAGTAGTTCTGCTCGAAGGTGTACGAGTTGGCCGGTACTCCATCTATTGTAAACGTGTCGGGCCCGGTTCGCTCGGCGGAATGACCCTCATACCGGGTGATCACTGTCTGGACTAGCGGCCAGTTTTCGTCCGAAATCTGAATCGTATCTCCTTTCGCTGGAATGGCAATCGGTCCGTAATTATCCGGCGTGTAGCCTCGGCCAGGTGGATACATTAGCTGATCATATCGATCGTTCGGCGGCGCAATAGCCGGCTCGACCCGCTCAACCCAGGACCAGGAACGAATCACATCCACGGCGGACTCTGTTGCAACAATTAGAACAACCGATGATCCCCGGTTCTGTACAATTTCCCCAACGCCCAGGTCTTCAAGCGCGGACGGCGAAAGCTGGGCTCTTGGATCGGTCTTATGCACCGTCCAGGATTGCTGCATGCCAGGTTTCAAATTCTGTGGAGAACCGTCGATGAAAACGACTTTATCGCGTACCTCTAACATTTCTCCCGGAAGACCCATAATTCTTTTGATGTAGTGCATGCGCCGGTCGATGGCAACCACGTTATCCGCAGGCCAGTTGAATACTACGGCATCGCCGCGATGCACCTCAGAGAACCCTGGAAACCGGAAAAATGGAAATCGCAGTCCCTTCAAATAAACTGAAGTGAAGGGAATACCCAGACTCATCGGCAGCCGCGTCCCGTAGTGCAATTTCGAAACAAACAGATAATCACCGACCATCAGGCTTTTCTCCATGGACGGAGTCGGGATTCGGAAAAGATCAAAGAACAGAGTCCTTACAATGAGCATGACCACGACTGCGAACACAAGCGCGTCCAGCCATTCGCGGAATTTGCCTTTCGGAGGTTTGCCGGATTTGGGAGACCGGTCGCCCTTTGTCCGCTTGTTGCCTTTGGAAGGTTTGTCACCCTTGGTAGGCTGGTTGCCCTTGTCCCTCTTTTCAGCTCCTCTGGACGGATTCTTTGAACGGGCCTCGCGTCGTTTTCTCCGCTCTTCTCTTTTTTCGTCTGATTTGGACACGGATAAGGTTTACAG
>SMXL01000018.1 GCA_004356385.1 Bacteroidota bacterium | reverse complement strand
GTTGTCGACTCCACGTTTTTTGATGTTTTCTCATTCAAACTGCTGAAAGGAGATCCGAAACGAGCGCTCGTTGCTCCGTTTTCAGTGGTACTGACGGAACGCGCAGCTGAAAAGTATTTTGGACGGGACGATCCAATGGGCCGGATACTTCGAATCGAAGACCGGGCGGCGACGGTGACCGGTGTCATTCAAAATCCTCCGACCCAGTCTCATTTCGATTTCGATTTTCTGAGTTCGTTTACGACGCTGGAATCTTTCAACGATACGCCGAGCGAAAATTGGGACTGGTGGGATCTTAGATACCATACGTATTTCAAGCTCGCGGCCACTGCCGATATGGCGGCGGTTGCCGAGCAGATCCGGGAAATGCCATCCCGGTATATCGGAGACCAGGAGTCGGACAGCGGGTATCGCCAGTTTCTTTATCTCCAACCCATCACGGATATTCATCTCCGTTCCAGTTACCAGAATGAGTTGGAGGCAAACAGTCAGGAGGAGTATGTCTATGTCTTCGGGGCGATAGCTGTATTTATATTAATATTGGCGTGCATCAATTTCATGAACCTGGCGACGGCGCGATCGACGAAGCGGGCCAAGGAAGTGGGCATGCGAAAGGTATCCGGCGCCACTCGAAAACAATTAATCGGCCAATTTCTCGGAGAGTCGATTCTGGTCGGGGTTCTTTCGGTCATCCTGGCGATGATTCTGATCAAGGTACTCTTGCCCGTCTTTAACCAGCTGGCCTTCAAGACACTCTCGTTCGGCTATTTCGATCGGTATGAGCTTGTTCTAGGACTTCTTCTCGGCGGCGTGGGAATCGGAATACTCGCGGGTAGTTATCCCGCTTTCGTTTTATCGGCGTTCAAACCATCCCAGGTACTGAAAGGACAAGTAGCCGGTCAGGGTGGTTCGGTCTTGTTTAGAGAAGCACTCGTTGTATTCCAGTTTGTGATATCCGTTACCCTGATCGTTGGAGCAGTCATAGCCAACTCTCAACTGAATTATATGCGCACCGCTGATCTGGGCTTCGACAAAGAACAGATCTTGGTGATGAATACGCGAAACAACCAGGAGCTTTCCTCTCGATTTGAAGCCTTCAAAGGTGAATTGGAGCGTATCCCCAGTGTAATGGGTGTTTCGTTTTCGTCGTCGATCCCTGGTCGTGCACAGTTCTTGAGTGTAATAGCGAGGGAACAGGGAATGAATGACGATGGGATGACCTTCAACATTCTGGCAGTGGACGAAGATTTTCTGGACGTTTATGGGATGGATGTTGTCGAGGGTCGGAACTTCCAGGAAGAGATGGTCTCGGACGATACGCTTGCTTTCATGATGAACGAGGCCGCCCTTGACGCCCTTGGATTTCAATCTCCAGAAGAAGCGATCGGCGTCGAGCTCACACGGCAGTTCAACGACACGAGAAGCGTGATTGGAGTCGTCCGGGATTTTCACTTTGAATCCATGAAACACGCCGTCGCTCCCATTGTGTTGCAGATTCGACCATCCTGGTATCGGTACGTGTCTATTCGACTCGCTCCGTTGAACATGGCGTCCACGATTAATTCAGTTGAGACGGTTTGGGGAGACTTCTCTGTCGGGCGTCCCATGGACTATTTTTTCCTCGATGCCGAGTACGATAAACTCTATCGGACGGAAATAAGGATCAGCAGCGTCATCAATTCCTTCACGATTTTGGCGATCGTCATTGCTTGCCTCGGCTTGTTTGCCCTGGCATCTTTTATCGCCGAACAGCGGACCAAGGAAATCGGTGTTCGAAAAGTACTCGGCGCCTCGACGAGCCGGATCGTTTTCATGTTGACAGGATCGTTGACAAAACTGGTGTTGTTAGCCACCTTGTTCTCGATACCGCTGGCCTATTTCGGATCGCAGCTCTGGCTTGAAAACTTCGTATACCGGATTTCAGTAGGGTGGGAAGTCTTTGTGGTTGCCGGTGTCAGCTCCCTGGTGATCGCCTGGCTGACGGTCGCCTATCAGTCGATTCGTGCCGCTCTTACCAACCCTGTAACCGCCCTCCATCAAGACTAGGGCTTCAATAATTCTTTGATTCAGACGCAAACGATTTTGAATCTGGTTAAGTCCAAGTTCCGTAGTCCCAATCGTTTGCCCCAAACCATCCGGAAGCATCTCTCTCATGCTGAAAAATTATCTAAAGGTGGCGATTCGCTCCCTCAGAAAGCAAAAAGTCTACTCTTTCGTCAATGTGTTTGGTCTTGCAGTGGGGATGGCGAGTTGTATTCTGATTTTCATGCTGGTGTGGCATGAGTGGAGCTACGATCGATTTCACGAGAATGCCGACAATATTTATCGCACTTATCTGGAATACAAGAGCCCCGATGGAGCGGTAAGTGTTCAGGCGATGATGACGCCGGGGTTCACAGAATCAATTACTGGCACATTTCCATCTATTGAAAAGGCCACTCAATTCGTGACGTCAGGTCAGGACCTGCAGGTTGGCGAGTCCTTTTTCAGACGGCGCCTGGCCGAGGTTAGCACGGATTTCTTTCAGATGTTTTCGTTTCCGCTTGTTCTGGGGGACGTCGAATCAAGTCTCGATGCGCCGGAATCGATGATCATTACAAAAGAATCGGCAGGAATCATGTTCGGGCTCGAACCCGGAAACGAGACTGCGGCGATGGGCAAGGTCGTTTCTGTCACCCGAAACGAGATTACATACGATTTCACGGTTGTTGGAATCGTGGACGATTTCCCCAACAACTCGAGTATTGCGTTCGACGTAGCCATTTCGTTTGAGAATTACAGCAACATTCGGCTCGGCGGAAATAACTTTGGAGGGCGCGTTTCGACATATATCCAGCTGCCGGTTGAGACGTCGGGACAGGATATGGAGGCGATGGCGCGAACCTGGGTTGATACCGAATTTCAATCATACATCACGGCCTTGCGCTCCAATGGTGCGCTCGCGAATGGCGATAACGCGTATGCTCTTCGATTCCAGCCATTGGCCGCCATGCACTTGAATCCCGACGTGTGGGTGCCCTACGAAGTCCAACCGCACAATCCGATGTATTCCCTCATCCTATCGGGTATCGGACTTCTCATTCTACTTATTGCCTGCATTAATTTCATGACATTGTCGGTCGGACAATCGACCGGTCGAGCTCGTGAGGTAGGGATGCGAAAGGTTCTCGGCGCCTACAAAGGGCAGCTCATGAAGCAATACTGGGGAGAATCGTTTGTGATTACGGCAATCTCTCTCGTGGTTGGAGTTGTTCTCGCAGTTCTCATACTTCCCTTATTCAATGTCTTGACTGGGAACGCGCTGAGTTTCTCATCGATATCCCCGGTCTTGGCCATAGGTGCAGTCGTAGGATTGATCCTTGTCGTCGGGTTCGTCGCTGGGGGATATCCAGCCCTTGTTTTATCCAGCTTTCAACCCACGGCAGTTTTGAAAGGAGCGTCGGGTTCAGCTAATTCGAACTGGTTAACCCGGGTACTTGTGGTGGTGCAGTACACGATTTCTGTCGCACTGATTATTGGAACCGGCGTCATGACCCAGCAGCTCCACTATATGCTTGATAAGGATCTGGGATATAACCAGGACCTGATTGTTGCTGTGAATGCGTACCAGGTGGGGCGTACCGACGCCGACAACGTTGTCGAGCATTTTGAGAGTTCTCTGATTCCCCAGGACGGAATTGTAAACCTCTCCAAAGCAGGCTCATCATTCACGAGAGGTTCGGACCGCAATACGTGGACCGATGGAGACGGGATTACCCGGTCTGCTTACAATTTTGGCGTCGGTTACAATTATTTGGACGTGATGGGAATGGAACTCGTTGAGGGCCGCAACTTTTCCAAGGATTTTCCAACAGACCCTACGGATGCCGTACTGGTCAATGAGGCACTCGTCCGAGAACTGGGCATTCAAGATCCGATTGGACATGTGATGAGTGGCTGGCTCAGCTTTTTAATCGACGATCCGGTTACGATCATTGGAGTCGTGAAGGATTTTCATTTTCAGTCTCTCCGGGAAGAAGTTCAGCCCGCCGTCATGAATATGCTGCCGAATTATTACAATTATTTGGGGGCATTTTTGATAAAAATAAAAGGAAACGACGTAGCAGGGAATCTTGCTCTTATTGAGAACACCTGGAACGAAGCACAACCATCAAAACCGTTCACGTACTCGTTCTTGGATGCGGACATCGCGAATCAGTATCAAACCGAACAGCGCTGGAGCAACATCGTAACCTATTCATCGATCCTGGCCATTATCATCGCCTGCATGGGGCTTTTTGGATTGGCTATTCTGACCGTGACCAAACGACTCAAGGAAATTGGAATCAGAAAAGTGCTCGGTGCGTCCATTCCGAATGTGGCAGGACTCGTGGCCAAAGAGTTTGCGATTCTGGTCTTGGTTGCAAGTATCATCGCGGTGCCGCTGGCCTATTTTGCGATGCATTCCTGGTTGGAGGACTTCGCCTTTAAAATCACAATGAGTCCTCTCGTCTTTATCTCCGCCGCGGGGATCGCATTCGCGATCGCCATGGGTACGGTCAGTTTTCAGTCGATTCGAGCGGCTCGATTGAATCCCGTAGACACGCTCAGACACGAGTAGCGAAACGAAGGTGTGGCGCATGTTATACGCCACGAAAAAGGAGCGTACTAAGCCTGGAGGGCTAGCCGGGGTCTTAGATTCAATACAAAATGCATGAGATCCTTCCACTCCTGCATGTCCTGGGAGATGGATTTATGTAATCCGCGCATTTTCAGCTTCAGCAATGCGACTTCTTCAGAGCCAACCTTTTTCAGGTTCTTATATCGCTCCGTCGTTGTTTTCAATCCGACGAGCTTTGTACTGAGTGGCTCGAAGATTCGCTCGATCATTGCGGTGATCTGATCCCCGTCCAGGTGGCGAATAGATTCAAGATGCGAGAGCATCAGTTTCCGGTCGGCGCTGATCAGATTTCGCTTTATTGTCAGTCGGTCCACTTTCTTCAAATCACTCGCCAGACCAATCTTGTTCATGAACCAGATCAGATATTTGGCCGGATCAAACTGATACCATCGAGTCCCGTTTCTGTAGTCACTCGCAAAAGTGTGATGGTAGTTGTGATATCCTTCACCAGCGGTCAGAAACGCCAGGATAAAATTGTTCACGGCCGACTGCTCAGTTGAATAGGGTTTGGAGCCCCACATGTGAGCCAGAGAGTTGATAAACCACGTGCAGTGATGAACGATGAAGAGGCGTACCAGTAGCGATATCACTAGAGTGCCGATGAGATCGTTCACTAATAAGGCCACGGCACCCACTGCGACCCCGTTCGCAGCCAGCATCAACCAACCGTAGTAGCGATGCTGAAACTGGACGAACCGATTACGCGAGAGGTCGCGGACCAGCTGCTCATTCCATGGGGCTGGGGCCTTGAACATCCAGATCACATGAGAGTGCCAAAAACCCTTCGGAGTGCCGTACGGGTCTTTGTCTGTATCGACGTGTTTATGATGCAAACGATGATCGTGAGACCATTTCAACACACTCCCTTCCGTGGCCAGCGTACCGAAGAACAACAAGATCAATTCGACAATCGGTTTTGTGTTATACGTCTTGTGAGAATAGAGACGATGGTAGCCGGTCGTAATACTCAGCAAACAGCACGAGACGAGGAGAAGCGTCAACCCGATCAAGAGCCACGACGGTGTGAAAAATACCAGGTAGATCGGAAGTGTGACGAAAAGGGCGATGTGATACCCGCCAAGAAGACTGATATTGGTCCAGTCCAGCTTGATTCGCTTTTGGCTAACTGATTTTGCGGAGGACATTCGGTAATTGATTAGTCGCGATTTACGATGTGGATGTGTCTACCAACAAGAACGGAATCAGATCCGCGATTCGTAGATCACGATTTCATGTAAAGGGATCGCCTAAACCAGCACTCTATTTAAACTAAAATGCCTTCAATGCAGGATAATGTACTATGCGTTTCTTTCGAGGCCTTCATTCGAATCCGGGCGACCGCTTTCGTCGGGTACGTATTTTGTCGTTTTGAGAGTCGGATCACACACCCAAACCAAGCCGATTGCGATCGTTCGCTAAATCATTGAACGCTGATTGAGATGACTCTTCTTGGGCTTACCGGTTTCTCGATCCTGCCTCAGCGTGTGCCACCCGACTGTCTTCATTCGATCGCCGCTGTTTTTACATCCTCTGCACCCATTATCGATGGTGTCCTCAGTGATTCAGTATGGTCGAGTGCGGGTGTGGGGGACTCGTTCATCCAGGACGAGTCTCAGAGGGGGCGTCGCTCCGAAACACGCTCTCAGGTATACGTTCTGTATGACGAAACCCATCTTTATGCGGCTTTCCGACTGGAAGACGCGCTACCCCCAGTAGCCCAATTAACGCGGCGCGATGCAGATTTGCTTAATGACGATTCCGTCATTCTCATTCTGGATACCGACGTGGAACTGCAGCATTTGGACAGCGATCCAAACAGGGTGACACGCTATTTCTAAAAGGGACGAATGCTTTTTAGCAAGTCTTGGGATCGAACACGGCGACTCGTCGGTAAGAGGAGTGCCTTCAACCGCTAGATCATCAGGCGTTCTTTAAGAAGTTTCGAACGCTCCCGGCTTGCGATGACCTCGTGATTGGCCGTCAAGATGAGTTTGTAACGTCCCGAGAACCATGGAACCAGTTCCTTTATGTGTCCGAACTGTACGATGGCCGATCGGTGAACCCGAACAAAGTCGCTGGAATCGAGGAGTCCCCCCAGTTGATCCAAGGTGTAGTTCACGATGTGCTGCTTGAGCTTCGGGCGGGGCGAGTCTAATTCGTCTTCCAGTATGAATACACGGGTGATCCCTTCAGAAATTTCGACGGAAACAAGCTGTTCGATGGGAATAATGAGAATGCGATCCCTATAGGGAATGGACAGCTTCGTGAGCGGCCCGTCGGATGCTGCGTACGACTCCAACTCGGATTCGATAACAGATTGTGCATCCATCCAATCCAGAAGCCGGGCCATTCGCTCCTCCATCTTTTCTTTCGTGTCCGGAGTGCCGAGTAGTTTCGCTGCACGATCGAGGGCCTCTTCCAGTCGGTCCTTCGGAATCGGTTTCAGGAGATAATCGACTGCATTGGCTTCAAAGGCACGAATGGCATACTCATCGAAAGCGGTTGTAAAAATGACGACTGGTCGCACCGCCGGATCGATCCGATCCAGCACCTCAAAACCATCGTATCCGGGCATCTGGACGTCGAGAAACAATACGTCGATATTCCCTTTTTGTATCATCTCCACTGCCTCGACGCCGTCCTCAGCCTCGCCGACGATTTTTAAATCAACCTTCGTAGAAGCCTCCACGAGCATCTTTCTGAGACGTTTCCGTGCGGGTGGTTCGTCGTCAGCGACGAATATTCGTAAGGTCTTTGAAGACATGGCGTTGAGATTGCTCATTTAAAGATCTTCCGAAAGTAATACTCGGACGATATTGTACAATGTACTACGCGGGTAGCAAAATATCTTTCAGTCCGGATCGATGATCGGGGCCTGGTTGTCCTCTGGAATGAGAAGGGTTACGGTGGTGCCAGATTCTGAGTCGCTCTCAAATTTTAAAAGGTCGCGGCGCCCATAATGACGCTCCAGGCGAGACGCCACGTTGGTGAGTCCAATTCCAAAGAAGGAGGCAATTCCTTCGGCCGGTTTGTCTTCACCAAACAATGATGGGATTCCAACTCCAGAGTCTTTAACCACCACGCGCGAAAAGTCCTCATTGAATCTGGTGCAAGACACCGAAAGCTTACCCTGCTTACGCTGTTTCTCCAGTCCATGCTTGATGGCATTTTCCACAATGGTTTGGACGGCGAATGCCGGAACCGGCACGTTTGCAACGTCCGGGTCCAGAAAACACTCCACTCGCAGTCGATCTCCAAATCTCGCCTGTTCGATTTTCAGGTAGCAATCGACGAGCTTAAACTCCTCTTCAAGACTCACGAAGGGCTGGCTCCCTGTCGTTAACGTATGTCGGAAAATGTCGGCGAGATCCTCCACGACCCCTTCTGCTTCGTCCGGACGCTCCTCAATAAGAGCCAGAATCGTGTTCAACGCATTGAACAGGAAATGAGGATTGATTTGTGCACGAAGAGCAACCAAGTGGGCATTCGTACTTTCTTTTGCCAGCTGACGTTCTCGCTCGATAAAGGCCAGACGCTCGACTGCGAGGGCCAGCTGGCTGCTCAAGGACAACATCTGTTCAAGGTCATCTAGGTTGTAGACTGACCTGCGTGGAGATTTTCGTCCCAGCACGAGGAGTCCTCGAGCTTCACCCTCCTGTCGAATCGGAATCGCGAGTGCGGCGTGGTGATCCTCCAGGAGAGCAGACCATTCGTCTGGTAAAAAATTCTCGTTCAATTCGGGATTTCGGGCCCAGATCGTAGGGTGATCTTTAAAATGAGGCCAGACCGTGTGAAAAATTCGCTCTGTCAGGTAAGGGGCTTCGGGGTGATACCGACCCGTGACCCACCCGCCTTTGCCAGAGGCGGAAGGCAAAAAGAGGATGGCCGATTTGGCTTTAAAAACCTTTCCGATGACATTGATTGTGGTCTGGGCCAGCAGTTCTACATCTAGGATATTCGTCATTTCCGCCTGGAATCGGGTCAGCTTCTGTCGCGCCTTATGTCGCTCGGTTGAAAAGAACGACGAGGCAAACACCCGAAGTTTTCTGGCAAATCGTTCGAAAAAGATCAAAAGGAAAACGACGTAGAGTCCCTCGAGTATCACACGGCTGTTTCCTGAATTAGCCAACATGGACTCCATCAATGTCAGGCCTCCGACGAAGGCAAGAAAAATGAGACCAAGAACGAGTACATAGACGAGTGCGCGAGTTACCACGTCATCCACTTTACCATGCCGTAGTGTTCCGAGACTGAACAGCGTTACCGGAGCAACCGCAATGAGCTGCGCGCCCACAATGATCCAACCGGATGTCGCATCTGAAAGAGCCGCGAGTATCGGGATGACACCGGTCACTACCAGTGCGACTACAATCGCAACGATCAGGATGGCCGCGCTCCCTGTCCTCCCACACTCACCCAGAAGCTGACCGGGCAATTCATCTTTCGCGACGTACGAAATAAAGACCAGCAACGACGCGGCTGCGATGTAGCACGATGCGTAAAACAGAACAGGAATGAGCAGGTCCTCTAGCGTCAGCGGCCCGAGGTGTCCGTAAACAGCCGTCACGAGTACG
>SMXL01000017.1 GCA_004356385.1 Bacteroidota bacterium | reverse complement strand
TATTATGAGCTTAAATACACGCTTGACTCCGGTCCATAAACTTGGGGGTTTTGGTTGTCTCAAGAGTCGCTCCGACTGCCCACCGAGGGCTTCATGTCCGCTTCCGCTAGACGGTTCATGTACGCGATCGACAGATAACGAACGAGTCTAAGACGCGAGGCGTCAGAGACGCCGACACACGAGAGGCCGAAGGCCTTGACTGATGAGACACAAAGTGTCGAATGAACAGAGTGGCATAGCCGCGTAATAAAGGCAATCGACTGACGACCGTCGTAGACCCGAATAAATAAATGATCATCGATCTAGAACTCAATCAATCGTCCGGTGCCGATTCAATATTCTGCCACCATTCGATGGTTGAGTACTCACCGAACACCCGTCTGTATGTTGCCCGGAATAACTCATAAACAGAAAAGACTAAATGAAACGCGTAACAGGACTTGGTGGAATATTTTTTAAAAGTCGGGACTCAAAAGAGACGGTTAGCTGGTATCGAAAGCACCTCGGAATAGAATCCGAAGACTGGGGAGGATTTGCGTTTCAGTGGAGAGAGAAAGAGATGCCGGAAGAATTGGGCTACACGGTATGGAGTGCCTTTCCAGAGGACACTAAATATTTTGACCCCAGTGAGAATTCATTCATGGTCAACTTTAGAGTCCATGACTTGGAAAAATTAATTTCAGAACTCAGGACCGAAGGAGTGGAGATCGTCGGTAAAATCGAGGAGCATCCGAACGGAAAATTTGCCTGGATTCTCGACTTGGAAGGAAGGAAAATCGAGCTTTGGCAACCGGTGGACTCCAAAAACGACCCATTTATATAGTATCCGAGCTATTAAGCGTTCCTTCACCTTTTAGGCGGCTTCGAACCTCACTTTATTTTCAGCCATCCACTTCTCGCGGTCTTCCTCGGATTTTGCTGGGTCATTCATGATTTCGGGATGAGCTTCAGCATAATGAGGGTAAAGAGCCTTCATCCATTCCTCGAATGTTTCTCCCTCCGCAGTTACCTCGCACAAATCGCATTTTAGAGTTTTCATAATCTTCGCGTGTATTAAAGGTCTCTGAAGAATATAGCGAAAGCTCTAGCTGTCGTGATTGGAAGGCTACAGAGCATACGGACATGCCCTCCTGTGTCTAGCGTGGTTTAATAAGCGAAGGGTCAAATCCGCGTTCCAGAATCAGAACCTGAATAAATTCGCGTAATTCGATGCTACACCAAGGTTGGATTCGCGACGGTCGCTCCATTCACGTCTCCGGATGGACCTGCTTTATTAATGATTCTTAAGCGGTAAGTGAGACCAAGGCAGACAGACCCAATTTTGGAGCATTCCTTCGCGGTCTCGAAAGAGCAAGGAACTGGCTCGCATGACTAACGAAGTCGGTTGGAATCAATTGATTCCAAGTAGGGTTATGAATTGCCGTAGCGCACGAGGAATCAAAGTTTCTTCCTGACGAGCTCCTGTTGTGAGATAGGTAAATCCACCGACCGATTTGGACATTCAAATGAATCACAGACAACGTGGAATAGCTGGAACTCTGGCAATCGCCTTGATAGTTGTGGCTCTGTTCTACATACCCTGGCGCATCGAATCAACCGGTGATCTCGCATGGGCTCCTTTTTACCGAAACCCTGCGATGGGGAGATCTACGCTAAACACGGATACCATCGACACACAATATGTTCGTTTGAAGGGGCGTCCTGTCTGGGGGATATACGCCTCTCAGTTGATCGTAATTGGAGCGATCGGCTCCGGTGTCTTTTGGTTCGCGCGGGACAAAGAAGTTTGATTTTGATTGAGCCGTCAGTGAGTGAGTTTGGGCGACTCGCACTAGCGTTTTTTGGTTTGAATTGCTACTCTTTAAGGTGGGTAAGCGAATGATCGCTACCTATCCACCGATCGTCAGAGGGATACGGAACAGATCCAATCTGAGACGCACACAAGGAGGATTCTCATGGCTGAAAGCAACGAAGAACGAGTCCGGTCCGCGAACGACGAAATCATCGGGAATGGTAACTTAGACGTCGTGGATCAGATCTTTTCGTCAGATTACGTCGTCCACACGGGCGACAAGGATTACAAAGGCACGCAGTTCGTGAGAAGATTCGTAAACCAGCTTCGCTCGGCGATTCCGGATATCCGTGTCGGAGAGGTCGAGATCCTGATGCAAAAAGACGATACCATTACCTGGCAACGCACGTTGAGCGGAACGCATCAAGCGAGCATGATGGGTATCCCACCAAGTGGAAAATCAGTGGAATGGAGAGACATACTCGTCACTCGTTTTGATGGTGAGCAGATTATTGAGGAGTGGGCTGTTTCGGATTTAGCCGGACAGTTGCTCTTAAAACTGCCTCCTGCATGACCAGAGTTGGGATGGTCTAGATTGGACAATCGCCGCAGTTATGAAAAGCAACACGCTCTAAGTCTTATGAAGACGTTAATTCTAAAACCCACCAGACCGCCCAAGTACTTTCTGGTCTTGATTGCAATAATTTTGTTTGGATGCACAACCCAAGATGATACCGTGGATTATAAGATGTTAATCGAATTCGGAACTCGGTATGCAGAGGCTTGGGGCAGTCAAGATGCCGAGAGCGTTGCATCGTTCTTTTCCGAAGGCGGTTCCCTTCAAATTAATGATGGAGAACCGTCAATCGGTCGCGACGCCATTTCAGGCGTCGCGCAAAGTTTTATGACCACACTTCCTGACATGGTCCTCTTGATGGATAGTCTCGACGTTAACGGTGAAGATATTTCCTTTTACTGGACGCTAGTCGCTACCCATTCCGGCCCAGAGGGAAATGGAAATTCAGTCGAGATCAGTGGGTATGAAGAATGGACAATAGATTCTGACGGCTTGATCACACGATCGCTGGGTCACATGGATACTGCAGAATATGAACGTCAGCTGGAGTCAGGGGTAGGTGAATGAAGTTCTGAATAGGGGTCGTGCCAATCTCTTACCTAATAACTCCCTAATTATTCGGCGATTCCTTTTCGACTGCCTCAAGAAGATCGACTACTTCTTTGTGGCCAGCGATTCTTGCTCGCTGGAGTGGTGTTTGACCTGCGTAGCTCGGTAGATTTACGTCAGCTCCCGCCTCAATAAGAACGCGAGCCGCCTCCGGAGAACCGGCTTCAGCCGCATGGTGAATGGGCGTAAAACCCGTGATGTTCATGCCGTCTATTTCAGCGCCACTATCCAGCAACAGAGTGATCGCTTCAGAGTGATTATACCACGCTGCCCAATTGAGGGGGCGGCGCCCGTTTCGGCTCCTTCGGATATCGAGGGCGTTCACGTCTGCCCCATCGTTTATGGCCTGTTCCAAAGCCTCAAGGTCGCCAGAGATGGCGGCGTCCCAGAGTACGTTCTGCGCCTTCTTTGTTGATGGTGGGTCCGTTTGCCCAGCGCTATTTGACACGACAAAGAACAGCATAACAAGGATCGTACACGTAGCTCCTGAAAGGTGAGAAAAGGTCAATTTCATTTAGTCCTGAGTAGTTATTAATTGATTCTGACACAGCCTAGACGAAGGAAAGTGTAGAATTGTTACCCACCGGTTTTCGCTCAGATATGCGTGGGATCCGTGAATCGTCTTTTCGCCAAGATCAACGGGAAACTGGATTCGGGACAGGACGTTTGCTGGGATTGAGAGATGTACGGTGTATCTGCTTCGGTTGGGGTGAAAGCGGTTGAGGCGAACAAGCGAATACGCGTCGAGCTGGACGACCCTCCACGTACATTGGAGCGGCGTTTGCTCCTCGAGTGAATAACGCGACGCTCGTCGGCAGTTCTGCGCCGAGTTTTCACGGAAGTGATGCCGATGTGACTACTCAGTCCCGCAACTCCAACGGAGGAATCACGATCGTGCTCGCAAGACTCAAGATTCTTCTCGATCAGAACATAATTCTGAATCTCGTGGAGCATCAGTATCCGAATGCCCACAGGGAGGCAGGCGCAAAACATTAACAAATTTGCGATTTAACACGATGGATCATCGTAGTCTGAAGCGCCATCAAGGCTTTTTGAAAATGCTCAGGTTTCTCAAGCGATCAAGCGATATCCGTGTCGTGAGATATTTATTGATCCTAGTGATCGCGAATTCCGTCGCAGGAATTTCCAAGCTTACTCCAAAAGATGATCACTCAGACATGAACTCAGTGGTCTTGCTTCATGGGCTGGCCAGGTCAAGTGGATCAATGCAGAAAATGCAGACTGCGCTTGAGGCGGCCGGATTCACGACCTGCAATATCGAATACCCTTCAACGAAGCATCGAATTGAAACGCTTGTTCTAGAGCATATCCTCCCAAAGGTCACTGCTTGTCTTGGCACGCTTGAATCTCCGATCGACTTTGTAACCCATTCGATGGGTGGCATTCTGGTCCGCTATATGTCTGAGCACTCCCTCATTCCCCTGATGGGCCGCGTGGTGATGCTTAGTCCACCAAACCACGGGAGCGAAATCGTCGATACATTTGGAGATAACTGGCTATTCGAGTATGTCAACGGGCCCGCAGGGCGAGAATTAGGAACAGATAGTTCCAGCGTGCCCATGCAATTAGGTCCCGCAGATTTTGAAGTCGGAATTATAGCGGGAAGTCGATCAGCCAATCCGATTTTTTCATCGATGATAGAAGGAGCTGATGACGGTAAGGTCTCGATCGAGGGAGCGAAGTTGGACGGAATGAAGGATTTTGCCGTCGTTCCGGTTAGTCACTCGCTCATCATGAAGGACGAGACAGCGATAGAACAGGTCATCTATTTCTTGAAGAGCGGCGAATTTAGAAAAACCGGCGATTAGAGATCTAGTTTTGAAGGCTGGCGAGGCGTGACAGCCAGATTTAGAACGAGTTAAGTCGCTGTATGAAAGATCTTCGTCTTCTGGCGCCTCCACACCTGGACAATGAAATGGCTGCAGACTATCTGAGGACCGAGATTGGTCTAACTGACGGGGCCGTCCAGTGGGCTGTAGTTCGTCCGGACGGTCTGACTAATGAGGCCGAAGTCACCGAATACGACGTACACCCTTCTCCGATCAGGAGCGCCGTATTCGACGCTGGAAAGACCAGCCGAATCAACGTGGGCCACTTTATGGCCAAAGTAATTTCGGACGATGACACATGGATGAAGCGGAACGGGCTGATGCCAGTGATTTACAATAAGGTCTCATCGTAAATTCTCTCTGGGGATCGTCTGTTTGCGCTTCCCGCAAATCCACATATGGAATCTCAACTCCGATGAACTTTAACGAAAAAGAGGTTGGCAAGCTCATTCAAAGAGCAACAGAACTCCACGAACAATCGGCAGGAGATTCTGAGCATAAATTGTCACTCTCTGAAATTGAAAGCATTGCCGGCGAGTTAGGCGTGCCGTCCCGATTTCTTCAAGAAGCCGTCTTGGAGTTGAAGACTGGTAGGTTAGAAAATGATTCCTTCAGTCTTTCAGGAGCTCCTTTTACCGTTGATCAGACGCGCCTTGCAGAGGGGAAGTTGTCTGAACAAGAGTGGAATAAGATTTTGTTGGAACTACAACGCTACAGTGGCAAGACCGGCACAACGGGCAACGTGGGTCGGGCGCGCCACTGGGTACATCAAGTCGGTGAAGGAGAAGAAGGGTTCAGTTTTGAGAAGCTCAAAGTAACAGTAGAGCCTACTGACGATGGTCAAACGTCCATACATATCCGTCAAGACTATCAAGGAGCCGTGGCTATGTATGTCATGGCGTTTGGAATTACTTCCTTTCTGACGCTGATAATTGCCCATTCGCTTCCGGACATTTCCAAGATCGCTGAACTCCTGTACGCAGGTCTTGGAGGTGTGATTTCATTAGCTGGTGTGCGCGCGCTCATCGCAACGTCGGCAAAACGATACAAGGAAAAGCTGTCGACATTGGCCGATCGATTACATCATATTATTGACCGCTCGGATTCGGTAGTTCTAGACGTTGATAAAACATCAGAAGCGATCGAAATTCCTGGTCTTGATGTCTACGCGCAAGATGAAGTAGATCACGGAACCGCCTCGCGATCAAAAAAC
>SMXL01000016.1 GCA_004356385.1 Bacteroidota bacterium | reverse complement strand
GTTCGGTTCGCTCGTCGAATGCCCGATTTCCGATCAGCTCCATGACGTGCATGGCGACGCCTGCAGCGGCAATTTCCAACTCGTCGTCTACTAGCTCATTGTATGTTCTTGCTGCACCACGATTTTGGCCTAGGGAAAAAGTGCCTACGATCATGAGGGCGAGCATTCCGAGTATGGTCTGTTGCATGGCGAATAACCTTTCAAATCAGGGTTAGGGGAGCTCGTTTCGTTATCGGAGTTGAACCCGAATAAATAGCGAACTGCTATTGTTCATGTCGCGAACAGAATCGACGGTTGATCTCTTCTTTATCCAACCCATGGCGTCGATATCGACTGGATTCGCGATAGGCGTACCAGAATCCTCTGGAGAGCTGTCGAGAAACATTGATAAACGATTGTTACACATGGTGTTAGATGATTTCGGACATGTTGTGTACGTAAGAATCTCCAATAGTCGTGCCAAAGGGTCAAAAAAAGTTCAACTCGCTCGAATGGACTTCTGAGCGCAGGAATTGAATACGAGATGGCTCGATTCGGGACTCTATTTTGGAGTTGATGGTGCAACGCGATCGGTATTTGTGCATTTTCATCGATTCCAGTCCAGAGTGGCCGATTTTGTGAGACTAATTTCCCCGCGTACGACATTATTCTTGGAGATTGCAGGAATGGAACCGATTCTTTCAACTTCGGGGAATTCGGCAGCACTGGGTTGGATTTCGAGATATCCGATTGCACATCGGAATCCTGGTCAGACATCAGCGTTTGTGGCCATTCTGGGAAGATCCGTTGCCGAGTTGCCCCTCCTGACCCCGGAGAATATCTTATCAGATTCCTCCCCGTATTTCTATCAGACATTATGATTCTCCACTCCCTGAGGAGAAGGCCTGGTTCGTGGCCTTCTACATCCGTCGCGATCGCCTTCATCCTGGCCAGCATGCCTGCTTCAGCGGTCTTCGCCCAGCGCGACGCATCCGACATTCCGGTCGTAACCAAGACAATCGCGATAGAAGGCGTCCGCATTGTTCAGTCACCCGGGCGTGTGATCGAAAACGGAACCGTTCTGATTCGAAATGGCCTGATTGAGGCTGTTGGAGAAAACGTTGATATCCCATACGATGCCGAACGGATTGCCCCCGATTCCATGACCGTCTATGCTGGATTTATTGATGGACTCTCGTCAGCCGGTGTTCGAAAGCCCAAGGAGGAAGAAAATCTGCCCCCGGTCCCCGATCGAAGCAATCCGCCCGATGATCGGGCGGGCATCCAACCACAACGAGATGTTCGGAGTATGCTATCGGCGGATCATAAATCCGTCGAAGATCTGAGAAAACTGGGCTTTGGGGCCGCCCACGTGGTCCCGGAGGGTCGAATGCTGCCAGGATCAGGCGCAGTGGTATTGCTGGCAGGCAATGAACCCAGAGACATGGTCTTGAAGGGCGACGCTTCTCTATTTGTCCAGTTTCAAGGCGCGCGCGGAATGTACCCTGGCACCCCGATGGCGATGACCGCCAAATTCAGGCAGCTTTTCAAGGAGGCGAAACGCCGTCAGCAGATGGAACGACTCTTCGACGATGGGGCCTCCGGCGTTCCGAGACCTGAATTCGACGAGGTGCATTACGCATTCTTCAGCGTCATCGACCGGGAGAAACCGGTCTTTTTCTATGTGGACGACGCGTTGGAAATCCACCGGGCCCTGAAGCTCCAATCCGTCCTGGGATTCGATCTAACGCTCGCAGGACTCCACGAAGGATTCAATGCCATCAATACCCTGGCCAACGCGGGTACTCCTCTTTTTGTGACATTGGATCTTCCCAGCAAGCCGAAATGGATGTCCAAGCTCAAAAGAGATTCACTGGATACGATTCTTGCAGCCTATGACGATGAAACGAGAACGGCGACCTTCCGTGATGTCGAAGCGGAACGAAGAAACCTGGAAGCCCGTCAGGTAATGAGTCGCGATGAGTATGCGAGCGTTGCGGCCAAACTGGAAGCCGCGGGCGTGTCTTTTGGGTTCATGACCCGTGGTACCAAGACAAAGGACATCAAGAAGAACCTTCGGGAAATGATGGATCGAGGTCTTACGGAAGACGCCGCCCTTGCAGCACTCACGACCCACGCGGCTGCGATCCTCGGCCTCTCGGGGTCACTTGGATCTGTCGATGTAGGAAAGATCGCCAATCTGATCGTTGCGGATGGACCACTCTTCGATATCAATACGAAATACGAATACGTCTTTGTCGACGGAAAGAAGTTTTTCTACGAGAAAAGCGAGCGTCAAAGAGAGGCTGACGATGACGCCCTGGTGGGAACGTGGATATTTACCGCATTCACTACAGACGGAGAACAATCGGGAGATGTGGTTTTTGAAAAAGAAGGCGAGTCGTACAGCGGAACCATGGCCTATCAAGAATTGGATCTCACCATAACCCTCAAGGACATCAGCCTGGATGGGAATGACCTGTCCTTCAGCTGGGACGACCCGAATAGCGGTACGATGACCGTGGAGGGCCGTATCTCCGGCGACGAATTTGAAGGCAGTTTGATCATCGGTGGCGAAGAAGTAACGGTAATCGGAGTCAAAGAAGACTCACCCGAATAATCAATTCGGATCACCTTAGTTCGAATTCCAACAGAAAGAGTCAATATTATCATGCTCCGTAAATCAATTTCTGCTTCACTGCTGGCGTTTCTCTTCACAGCGATGCCTGCCGCTGCTCAGGAAACGGGCAGCGTCCTCATCCGGAATGCGACCGTTCTTACGATCACAAATGGAACGTTGGACAATACAGACGTGCTCGTTGAAAACGGCAAAATTACTGATATAGGAACCGAGATTTCGGACCCGACTGGTGTGGATGTGATCGATGCCACGGGCCAGTTCCTGATGCCCGGGATTGTAGATGCGCATTCGCACATTGCTCTCAGCAGCATCAATGAGGGTTCAAGCCCCGTCACCGCAGAAGTGACGATGGAGGACGTGGTGAACCCGTATCACCTCGGGATTTATCGGGCTCTGGCGGGAGGCGTGACATCCTCGCATATCATGCATGGTTCGGCGAATGTGATTGGTGGCCAGAACGAGACGATCAAACATCGATGGGGATCTAAAAACCCGGACGATCTTCGATTTGCCGGAGCGCCCAGGACCATCAAATTCGCGCTCGGCGAGAATCCTACCAGAAATCACGGAAATCGAGGATCAGGAGGGAGCCGGCCGGCTATTCGCCCCTCCTCTCGGATGGGCGTCGAAGCGGTACTGCGTGACGCATTCACGAATGCCAAACGCTACATGGAGGACTGGGATGCGTATGAAGTCAGTCGCAAACGGAACCGCGATGCCGTACCCCCGAAATACAACGGGCGACTGGAAGTCATCGCAGACATCATCCGGGGCGAGATCATCGTGCACTGCCACAGCTATCGTGCCGATGAAATCCTAATGCTTCTGGACGTTTTGGAAGATTTTGGGGTGAAGAAGATCACGTTTCAACACGCCAACGAGGGATTCAAGGTGGCACCGGAGCTGGCAGCGTACGGAGCGGGCGCTTCGGTTTTTGCAGATTGGTGGACCTACAAATTCGAGGTCTATTACTCGACGGCCTACAACGCCGCGATCCTGGTGAAGAATGGTGTGGTCACGTCCATCAATTCGGATTCGGGAGAACTGAACCGGCACCTTTTCCACGAGGCGGCGAAGACGCAGCGTTATGGAGGGCTCACGGATGACGAAGCCTTGTCGCTGATCACGATCAATCCTGCGATGCAGTTGGGAATTGACCAACGCGTCGGATCCATCGAAGTAGGAAAAGACGGCGACCTGACTCTTTTTAGTGCTCATCCCCTCTCGGTTTACACCATTCCACTCAAGACATTTGTCGATGGAGTGAAATACTTCGACCGCGACGAAGACCCGGACGATGTCCGGTTAAGCGTAAGCCCGTCCGCTCCTATTGACACCTATATAGAGGAGGAAACGAACATCCACCATGAGGATCGAGTCAGGTCCTTCAGGGAAATTTTTCAAGATCGCTAGCCACGCAACTACTTACCGGACATCGCCCCGTATCACGATTCGATCTGATTCAAAATGAACATTTTACTCAGCTTTCTCCTCGCAACCGGCCTGATTTCTTTTCAGCAGCAGGATGCGAAACCTCGGCAGGGCGTCTTTGCCGTGACGAACGTCACTATTGAAACCGTTTCGAACGGGACCATCGAGAATGGAACCATCATCGTTCGAGGTGACCGTATTACGGCCGTGGGAACCGATATAGACATTCCCGTCGACGCGGAGGTGATAGACGGTTCGGGATTATCGGTATATCCCGGGATGATCGACTCCGGAACCCGACTCGGGCTCACCGAAATTGGCGCCGTTCAGGAGACCACAGACTCAAACGAACTCGGCGATATCACCCCTCAGATGCAGGCATTGACCGCCATCAATCCAAATTCGGTCTTGATTCCGGTGACCCGAGTGAGCGGCGTGACAACCGTCATCTCAGAACCATCGGGCGGCATGCTGCCCGGCACTGCGGCAATGATCAATCTGGTTGGATATACGCCCGAACAGATGCATGCTGGGAATGTGAGGCTTCTGGTCCTTGAATTCCCAAGAAAAACGGTGCGCAGTCGCTCTGGTGGAGGAGGAAGTAGCACGAGCGAAAACGACGCCCGACATAAGAAGGCGATGGAGAAACTCAACGAGGTTTGGGACCGGGCAGAACTTTACGAGCACATCGACGCGGCGTATGCCGAAAATCCGGGTGTGGGCCAAAGACCCGAGTACGCCCCCGAAATGGCGGCCATCGCGCCGGTAATTCGCGGCGAAATGATACTCATGCTTAAAGTAAACGCTGAAAAAGATATTCTTGAGGCGATCGATTGGGTTCAGGCTCGTGAGATCGGCAAAGTAGTTTTCAGCGGCGTTTCAGAAGGATGGCGCGTAGCTGATAAGCTGGCAGAGGCTGGAATTGCTTGCATCGTGGGTCCGATGTTTTCGATGCCTACCCGCGAGACCGATCGGTACGACCGGGCCTACGCCAATGCCGGCCTCCTGAACGATGCAGGCGTTAAGGTCGCCCTTCGAACGGGTGACGCGGCCAATGTCAGAAATCTACCGTTTAACGCCGGATTTGCGGCTGCGTATGGACTGGGTAAAGAAGAAGCCCTCCGCGCGGTCACATTGACACCTGCAGAAATCTTTGGCGTCGCAGACGACTACGGCTCGATCGAAGTGGGTAAGAAAGCGAACTTTCTTATTTCAGACGGAGACCCGTTCGAGACAGCGACACAGATCGTCGGACTGTTCATCGATGGGTTCAAAGTGCCCATCGACAGTCAGCACATTCGACTGTACGAGGAATTTCTAAACCGCGACGAGGGTCGAATTCAGCCCGTAGAGGTGATCCCGCCAGTTAACTAGGGGGAACGGGCTCAAATCCGGCTTCCATTAAGCCGCGGACCGGGTCTATTTGCGAGCGTTCGATTTCGTCTCTTTCCGCTTGGCTTCTTCCCAGAAGACATCCATCTCCTCGAGACTGGCGTCTACGATGCTGGAACCTGATTCTCTGAGTCGTTCTTCGATGTGCTGAAAACGACGGATGAACTTTGAATTGGTGTGGCCGAGCGCATTCTCCGGATTGAGCCCTTTGAGACGGGCGTAATTCACTACAGCGAAAAAAAGATCGCCAAGCTCTTTCTCCTGTTCCTCTTTCGAGACGCCTTTAGCCAGTAGCTGCTTGAATTCCTGTAGTTCCTCGTCCACCTTCTCCCACGCGTCGTCGGCAGATGGAAAGTCGAATCCAACTCCGGCCGCTTTTTCCTGGATCCGAAGTGCTCGTAGCAGTGTGGGCAGCGTATTTGGAATGCCCTCCATGGCGGACTTCTTCTCACCCTCTCGGATTTTAATCGACTCCCAGTTCGTCAGGACGTCCTCAACGCTTCCGACTTTGACATCCCCAAATACATGGGGATGTCGCCTTACAAGTTTTTCCGTTTCCAGTTGAATCACTTGATCGAGAGTGAAGCGGTCGTTCTCTGCGCCAATCACAGAATGAAAAACGATATGAAGTAGAAGGTCGCCTAATTCTTTGCTGAGATTTTCGTAGTCAGCGTCGCTGATCGCATCAACCGTTTCATAAGCTTCCTCGATCAGAAGATGTTTTATCGACTCGTGCGTCTGTTCACGATCCCATGGACAGTCTCGCCTCAGTTGCCGGACGATGGCTACAAAATCTCCAAACGATTCCAAAAGGTCGTCTGAGGTTGCGAATGACTCTTCGTAGATTTTGGGTTTCATTAAATCAGGCTAGTGAGTAGGTTACGTCGGTAGACAATGTTTGGGCGAATGTTTCGTCGAATCATTTCCACACGGTGACAGTCGGCTCAGAAATCAATCTGCGATAGTAAGGTGACGGTATGTTGTCACACCAGGTTGTTAATTTCCGATCTTAAGTTACAATTCAGGACCATCGTGCTCTATGCTGGAGCAACGGGTCCTTAATCGTCCATATTCCTATTACATCTTCTGGTGGATTCAGCTGATCGACTTCAGGACGGACCGGTGAACCGGTGGACTCGTGTAAGAATCGCCAGGGGCTCATGTAAAAGAAAGATATACAGGAGGTGTAAGAATGGCACGTGGAGTTAATAAAGTGATCCTTGTAGGCAATCTCGGTCAGGATCCGGAGCTTCGCTACACAGGCTCAGGAACGGCGGTGTGTAATCTGCGCCTGGCCACGAACGAATCGTACAAGGATTCAAATGGAGAATTGGTAGAGCGTACCGAGTGGCACAGTATTGTCGCATGGGCTCGGCTCGCGGAAATCTGCAACGAGTATCTCAAGAAAGGCTCTCAAGTGTATTTCGAGGGCTCGCTTCAGACGCGCAGCTACGAAGACAAAGACGGCAACACCAAATACGTGACCGAAATCAAGGCGCGTGAAATGATGATGCTGAGTGGCCGTGGTGGTGGTGGCGACTCGTTCGGGGGATCTCAGGAGACGGAACCGGCCACTGCGACGGCTTCTGCGTCTTCGAATGGGAACTCTGAAGAAATAAGCTTTGAGCCAGACGATGAACTCCCGTTCTAACGGGTAGTCATCGCGACCACTGGGTCTAGGCGCTGACTGGTTGATCTCCGAGGCCACCGCGTCTGGGCGCTAACGAGTTGATCTCCGTGGCCACCGGGTCTAGGCGCTAACAAGAATCGGTTCTGCGATCTTATCGGCATCTGCGTCCGATTCTTGTAAATGCGCTGCGGCCCAGCGGCCACGTCGCTGGTTTCGGTTGTGCTGTGACAAAGTGGTCCCGATACGGTCGGTATGTTCGTTGTGACTAAATGGCCTAGATGCTGCTTCGACAGGCGAGCGCGGAATCCGCGGTACACAAGCAACGAAGGGACTCAATCACGTGACCCATTTCTTCGGCATTGTGTTCAGAGAACCGTTTCCCTGCACACCGCTGTACAATTCTCGCTGAAACTTGTATACTGATGTGTCACAAGAATTCCCGAGTTGACAGTATGCTCACTAAAAACATCCACCAAGACTACTTCTTACTGTGCCTGTATATCTAATCGCAGACGTTAAAGTCACTGATGATTCCTGGATACCGGACTACGCCGCCAACGTGCATGACATCGTTCACAAACACGGTGGAAAATACTTGGCCCGTAGTGGCAACATCACGACCATTGAGGGCGAAGCGTTGGACTCGACGCTCGTTGGTTTGTTGGAGTTTCCGTCGATCGAGGCTGTACGTGCGTTCGCTGACGACCCGGATTATAGAGAATATCGAGACGCTCGAAGGGCCGGCAGCATCAGTCGGTTCCATGTAATTGACGACACCGATATCGCTGGGACGATTCCATACCTTCCGAAGGCAGAATAGCCGGTAGCTTCGAACGTAGATCTCGTTTCAAACTAGGATACCAAGTCAGACGATCATTGCTGGACGATGTGTCGTCGGCATCTGGATTGAAAAGCCCTTAAAAGAAGTCCTAAGACGAGCAATACCGATCGGGCGGCTAATTCTTGGCGGCATAAAGATCTAGATACCGCCAGCCTTCCTCGCACTTGTTCGCCGCAACACGCTAATTTTTGGGGTGGATATGCATGGCACATCTTCTATGTGGTCTTCATAACCCCTATTCTTGCGGTTTCAACTAAGCAATCAATCAGAATCAGACGAGAAGGAGAATCACATGGCAACTGCAAGTCGTGGCCAGTGGAGTGGAAAGACGGGGTTTATCTTCGCTGCAGCCGGCTCAGCCATAGGCCTTGGTAATATTTGGAGATTTCCTTACACCGCCGGCGAGAACGGAGGCGGAGCTTTCGTCCTCATATACCTTCTTTTCGTAGCACTCATTGGTATCCCCGTCGTTCTGGCAGAATTGTCTCTCGGCCGACGCACGGAGCGAAATGCCGTTGGCGCCTTCAAAGCCTTGTTTCCGGAGTCCAAATGGCATTGGCTCGGCGGATTGGGAATAGCCACAGGGTTCGGCATTCTCGCCTTCTATTCCGTAATCGCGGGATGGACGCTCTGGTATCTCTGGGAAGCCCTCCTTGGTGGATTTTCCGGAAGTATCTCTGCAGACCAGAGCGAAGCCATGTTTACTTCACTCACGAGCGACCCGCTCCTGGCCATATTCTTTACGGCAGTCTTTTTGGCTCTTACGATCTTCGTCGTCAGAGGTGGGGTTTCGAAGGGCATAGAGCGAACGACTAAGATCCTGATGCCATTGTTGTTGGTCATTTTAGTCCTACTCGCGATTCGGTCTGTTACGCTCGATGGCGGAATGGAAGGACTCGTCTACCTATTCAATCCCGACTTTTCGAAAATTTCCTTCGCGGTCGTTATGAATGCGCTGGGTCAGGCACTGTTCAGTTTGTCTCTCGGGATGGGGGCCATGATTACATACGGATCCTATTTCCCGAAAGACGAAAACTTGCCCCAGGCCGGAGTAGCGGTTGCTGTCTTTGACACCTTAATTGCTCTTCTCGCCGGCGTAATCATCTTTCCAGCTATTTTTGCAGCCGGTGTAGATCCGGATGGCGGACCCGGACTCGTATTCATCGTCCTTCCAACGATTTTCGGCAGTATGCCAGCGGGCAGCTTTTTCGCGATAGCATTCTATGCCCTTTTGGCCATCGCGGCCCTCACATCGACTATTAGTCTGCTGGAAGTCGTCGTTGCATATTTCGTAGACGAGCGTGACTGGAGTCGATCAAAAGCATCCATCACCATGGGCACGATCTGTTTCGTGATCGCGATACCCTCGGCGCTCGCTGCGGGAGGGTCGGCGTTCTTCACTGATTTTTTCGGAATGGGAATCGATTTTCTTTCCTTGCAGAATATTATTTGGGGAAACTACTCGCTGGGTATTGGAGCGCTCCTCTTGTGTGTATTTGTTGGATGGAAGTGGGGTGTCCCGAAAGCGATCGAATCACTTCGCAGCGGTGGATACAACATGCCAGGCTCGGCTATTTGGGGTATCCTGATTCGATACGTGTGCCCTTTGGCTGTTGGACTCGTGCTCGCGTTCATCATTTTCACGCAACAGTATATGTAATCCCACATATAAGTCTCTGAAAGCCAAGAGGCTGGAACCGGTCCGACTTCCGAACAGTTGATCTGGACCGAGAACATTTATTCATCTAATAAAATGAGGATCGAACCTCGACCGCCTTGGAGTCCGACCAACCTCCGTTGCATATCGCGGGATTGATCTTTTCACTTTCCGTTCAGGAAGTCTCCCTTGAACTCGCACCTTTTTTGACGGGCGCGACCGTTTTACTCGTCCTTCTCATTCTGTCCGCCTTCTTCTCGGGTTCGGAAGTTGCCCTTTTTTCACTTACCCCGAATGAAAAAGATCAGCTGAGCGATAACACTGATCGACCGAGTAAAAGAGTCGTCAGGTTGCTGGAGAATCCTCGCGCCCTCCTGGTATCCATTCTCATCCTGAACACGTTTGTCAATGTTGGAGCTGCGATTCTCGCCGCGATATTGACCCATGATCTGGCGCTGGCAATGTCGTGGAATCCGACACTCAC
>SMXL01000015.1 GCA_004356385.1 Bacteroidota bacterium | reverse complement strand
CGGACTCACGACTCGGATTTGAATTATATTCTTGCGACGAGAGCCTTCAGAAGAACACATGCCGGAAAAAACACTGTTTGAACGCATCGCCGATCGCGAAATTCCATCGGATCTGGTCTGGGAAGATGACCTTTGTATTGCGTTTCGTGACATTAACCCTCAAGCTCCCACGCACATTCTGGTCGTTCCTCGAAAACCCATTCCTTCGTTGAATGATCTTGAAGAGGAAGATGGACCCATCGTGGGACACCTCTTTTTGGTCGCCAAAAAAATTGCCGAGCAGGAGGAGCTTACGAATGGATACCGGACGGTTTTCAATTGTGGTCCAGACGCTTCTCAAACAGTACCCCACATTCATCTTCACTTGCTAGGGGGAAGGAAGCTTGGGTGGCCACCCGGATAGAGAAATATTGCTGCTCAGTGAGAAGAGTAACCATTCCTGAATGGAAATAGTCTCCATGGCATCCGTGAATCGTCACGTCGCACGTATTCTTTTTGTCATTACGATATTTGCATACACTCCGGTCCAATCAACCTCCGGTCAGGGGATATTCACGGGTGGATTTGAGCGGGACATAAACCGCTATCGTTGGTCCGCCCTTTTTCAGCTTTCTCAGCCCATCAACGGATGGCAGATCGATCTGTCAAATTTGTTTCGTTCTGACGCATTCATTCTGTTTGACGATCGCCTGAGTTTTCGTGATGAAAACCAGACCAACCTGACCGTAAAGAAGCCGTTTGGAGACAAGCGCGTGGCCGTTTATGGATCAATGGGATGGTTCAGCCTCAGCCGTGTATTGCGTCAAAATCTTCTGGCAGGCTTTCGTTTTCCGGTGGCAGAAAAGGTCTGGTTGGAACCGCTCGTGGGAGCGTCCCTTGATCAACGCCCGGGGTTTTCTGAGGGCCCCGGGCGGGCCCCTCTCAGAACCGATGCAGGTCCGGCCATTGGAATTCGATTCGATGTGCCTGCTACCTCCGTCGACGCATACAAGGTTTCGATGTCAGGAGAAGGGTTGATTCAGAGTTTGGCTCCTCGGCGAAGCGAAATGTTTCGGTTTGATGCAGTTGCAGAACGGACTTTTGACGGAACACGTCTCCGGACCCAGGTAAAGGTGGCCCGTATTCGCCGCGACGCATACCAGGCTGCATCCTTCCTGAATCGAGATGAAAAGAGCAGTCGCGTGGCAGAGACGGTGGAGTCGACACACAGTGATACGCTTGTCGCTACGGTCCTTATCGAAAGACCGGTCGCGCGCGGTACCGTGATTAGTGGGCGGTTGGAATTCTCGACCAACAGTCGCACCATCGAAACCTTGCGGGCGCCCGACGAAGCGATTTTTTTCGACTCTGAATTTCAACGTCGCATGCTCGAAGGAGAGCTAAGCTCCACATTTGTCCGCGACCAATCGTTTGTCCGATTTTCCCTGCGCGCCGGGGCCGAGGTTGAGGATCGACAACTTTCAAATGAGTCGGATTTACCTCCAGCACAAGCCTCGCAAAAGCAAAACCTGCTGAGACAGGCTGACTACGATCGGGGATTCTTCCAGGTCCAGTTCAATTTTCGCACTCCGGTTGGCGGGCGGACTGTTCTTCAGGCCAACGTCTCCGCAAATATTTTCAGGCATGACACCCCGAAGGTAAATCCCGACGATCGAGATGAGCTGTATTTCGACGGGCGCCTGGGAGCCAGCTTCCGTCTGACCCGATACGTTGAACTACAGATTCAGATTAATGGAACCAGTTACCATACGGTTTATCTGAAGTCCGAACGCTCAGCCGAAAACAACGTGCAGCGATCCTTGCGTTTCAGACCGACGGTCATATGGAAACCCTCCCCGACTACCCGAATCAATATGATGACGGAAGTTCGGGCAAATTATACGGTTGACGACTTTTTACTACCCGGTCGGCGCCCTACAGACCAGTCGGCCCGAGAACTGAGTTACAATCTCGATGCCGAGCATGATTTTGGACGAGGAATTAGAATTCGAGTCACCGGTAGATGGAGCGACTTACGACTAGGTCGTTTTCTCGACGAAGCATTCGCCGAAATCCCCTTCGATACACTTCGATCCACGAGTACCTGGGTTCGCCTCAACGTGGGTACGAAAATTCAGGCTGAAATCGGAATTCGAATGTTTATTCGAAGCGACTTTGACAGAGCGATCACCATTCGCTATGACGCGAGTGACGGATCTGGTCAACTGTCTACGATTTCGCGAATGGGCCGGCGAAAAATTTCACAAATCGGGCCCACAACGTCTCTTGTCTGGCCGCTCAGGCGTGGCGCCTTTCTCCGGTTCGACGGATGGGCTACGTTCCAGGTCGTCAACGCAAAGTTGTACGGCGATTTACCGGATGGTTTTGAGCGAGTCATTCGCGCAGCCGCAAAAAGAGGAATCCGAACGTTGATTCCTAACCTTTCGGTCACAATGCACTGGCTGTTTTAGGTTAGTTTTAGCTGAATCTGGAGGATGTACCATGATGGTAGTGGGTGTAACGGGGGGGATCGGGTCAGGGAAGAGTACCGTATGCAAGCACCTCGAAACGCGGGGTGCGAAGGTGTTTTACGCGGACGATGTCGCCCGGGATCTGATGGTCTCGGACTCGGATGTAAAAGAACATATCGTACGCGTGTTCGGACCTGAGGCCTATTTGGACGCCGACTCACTCGACCGAAAATATCTCGCGGATCGAGTTTTTTCTTCCGATGAAGACCGCGCTGCCATCAACAGGATTGTTCATCCCGCCGTAGGAAAGGCATTTCGGCAGTACGTGAAGCAAGCGCGAAAAGAGGGTGCAAAGTTGGTGGTAAAGGAGGCCGCGCTCCTGCTCGACAACGACACGTCCGATTTGGACGTGATTCTTGTGATTGACACTCCCAAGGAGACCCGAATCGAACGAATTGCAACGAGAGACGGCTTTTCCAGGGAAGATATCGACGCTCGAATGGAGGGTCAGATGTCCCCCGTCAAAATGGTAAAATTAGCCGATTACGTGGTTCTCAACGATGGGACCATTGAAGAGTTAAAAAAGGCGGTCGACAAGCTGGCTCGTGAATGGATGCAGTAAACGGGTAAAACAGCCATATCATGATCGTTTCGACCGTTTTTCTGGTCAATTAGGCTTAATAATTGGGAGATTTGGCCGATCTATCTCATGCAGAATGGTATGCCGATTGTTCTTCGGAAGGTTAACCAGAGATTCTGTACGAGGACGAGTGGAGATAACGGTTCCGCCAATCGCACTAAAACGGCCAAATGGTCAAAGTATCATCACTTTACGGGCGCACGGTCTCGCTAATCGCGATCGTTTTTATAAGCTCCTTCGCGGTCCTGGCGCTTGCTTTTTCATCGATTTCAGCGCATCAGAAGAGGGATTTGGTTCGAGAGCTGGACCGCTCCCTTCAGGTAGCGAACGGCGCGATCCGGGATTTTGTCATTACGCGCGACCCGACGCACGCTAAAAGGGCCCAAATGATACTGACGGAGGCCGATCAAACCCTCCAGCACAGTATTGACGAAACGGAATATGACCGTTTCCACACCGAACTTCACCTCTATCTGCACTCCGTAACCAATTTGATCGGGGCGTATCAGGAGCGTGGATTTTACGAAGGAGACGGTCTTGAAGGAAAAATGCGGGCCAACATGATCGCCATGGAGGAAGAGCTTTTGACGTTCAACGACCGGCGTCTTCTTTCCTATCTACTTGAAATCAGGCGCAACGAGAAGAATTATCTTCTCCGACACGACTCTGGATATCAGGATGGTGTACACGTGGAAATCGACGTGATGACGGCCGAGATCTCGTTTTCAGATTTACCCAGCGAGAAGCGATCGAAAATGATCGCAACACTCGCCCGCTACCAGCACGACTTCGACGAACTCGTATATCTGACCCAGAAGGCAGAATGGATCATAGACGAAATGAATACCGTTCGTACGTACCTCGGGGAGACACTCGCTGAAGTCATCGCGGATGAAGACCAGCAAGCGGAGTTGTTTCTATGGATCGCACTCGGGCTGATTCTCTTTTCATTCGTATTCGGTATCGCGTACGCGGTCTACATCGCACGGGGAATCATCAAACCATTGGATAGAATGAGAACCGTCGCAAAGCAACTCGTCAATGGGGAGGTGAGCGACGATCTGGAGTTCGACGAGCACGGAGAAGTTGGCGAATTGGCGCATGCCTTTGGTGAACTGGCCGAACAGGTTCGAATGAGAATCGATGCGGAAAATCGTGTAAAAACCTCCCGTGCCAAGCTTCAGGCCTATGCGGATGAACTTGAGAGGACCAAGTCGGCCCTGGAAGATCGCGCAGAAGAACTGTCGTCCATGGTGAGCGAATTGGAGGAGGCTCAAAACGTCGCCCAGCACACGATCATCTCCAAGACGCTCTTTCTCGCCAATATGAGCCACGAGATTCGGACGCCTCTGAACGGCATTATTGGAATGACAAGTCTTCTAACGTCCGAAGAGCTCCGGCCTGATCAGTTCGAAATCGTTAATGTGATTCGGTCGAGTGGTGAAAGTCTATTGAGGATCGTGAACGAAATACTGGACTTTTCGAAGATCGAGCGGGACGGCGTAGATCTGGAAGAGGCGAAATTCGACGTGACCAGTTGTATCGAAGACGCGCTGGAAATGGTCTTCAAACAAGCGTCAGACAAAGCGCTCGAACTATCCTATCTGGTCTCGGATGACCTTCCTCTTAGTGTAGTTGGTGATCGCGCTCGCTTGCGCCAGATTTTGATAAACTTGCTTGCAAATGCAGTCAAATTCACGAACTCCGGGGAGGTTCAGGTTCGAGCAAAACTCGTTGAGAAGACGCGTCACGAAGTTGAACTGCAGCTTGAAGTGGAAGACACCGGGATAGGTATCTCGGAAGATGCTCAGGAATATCTATTTGATCCCTTCCGACAGGCAGAGGCTTCGACCAACCGGAAGTTTGGAGGCACGGGCCTTGGTCTTTCCATTGCGCGTCACCTGTCTGAACTGATGGGTGGGAAAATGTGGCTCGAAAGCGAGGTAGGTGAAGGGTCGACGTTCTTCTTCTCCATCAAATTGCGCCGGGATCCGGAGCATTTGAATGACGACATGCTGTCGGATTTTGCGAAGGATCAGCGCGTGCTGCTTCTCAGTAAAAATCCACAGTTTGGACGATCAGTGATCACGATGATTCGTCAAGGCGGCGGTGAGGTTACACTGACGGAGAATATCAAGAAAGCCCGGGCCCATTTGAAGAAAGAATCATCTTTTGACCTGATCTTGCTCAATGACGGTGATAACGGAGAGTCTGCTCTCGAAAAAGCGAGAAGGTTGAAAGAGCTGGCGCCCGAAAGTCGCCTCGTATTGTTTAGAGATATCGGACAAAGAACGAGCGACGACTCGGCATCTGACCGGATTTCAAAGCCTGTGCGGCGAGGAGCCATTCGAGAACTCTTTGAGGAGCAATTGCACGAAGCACCCGTGTATGAAATAGCTAGTGCTCCGCGACGAGCCGTAGACAGAAAAGCTGCCCAAAAGCTCGGCATCCTCATTGTTGATGACAACAAGATGAATCAATTGGTAGCCTTCAAAATGCTGGAACGGCTCGGCTACTCGGCTGATCTCGTCGCGAATGGAAAAGATGCGATCACCATGGTTGCGAAAAATGTTTATGACATCGTGTTCATGGATATGATGATGCCAGGCATGGATGGTCTCGAAGCCACACGTGAGATTCGGCGCAACAGGGACATTGCTCTTCAACCTCTGATCGTGGCGTTTACGGCGAACGCAACGACGGACGATAGAAGGCAGTGCTTGGAAGCAGGGATGGACGACTACACGGCAAAGCCGGTGAGCTCCGAGACATTTGCCAAAATTTTGGAGCGGGCGAAATTGGAACGAAAAACACGACACGGTGCCAGGCTAGACAGTCCAATCGGTCCGTCAGTGGCCTAGATGGTCTTGTCGAGTGACCCAGAGCGCAAATCAGTCCGCTTGTTGGCAGCCTACGACTCCCTCCACGAAACTCTAGCTGCCCGACTCCTTTCCTACCACGGAAGATAACGCACTTTTCTCAATGCGTAGCTTGGTATTGTTGTCTACCTGAACCAAGACGGACGTCTCGTCCACCTGGGTGACTGTCCCGTGTACGCCGCCGATCGTGATCACACGATTGTTCTTTTTTACGGCTTCGATCATTTTCTTTCGGGTATCCTCCTTTTTCTTCTGAGGTCGAATAATGAAAATGTAGAAGACGATAAAAATCAGGACGAGAGGGAGAAACATTGCGATCGGATTCGTATCGCCGCCAGGCGCCGCCATGGCCAGAAAAACAAAACTAGACATCTAAACTTCCGGAGTGGGTCTGAAAATATTAGGGATTCAAGTCAGCCGACAAGATACACAGGACAACCAACTGGACAAAAAAAGGGCAAGCTTACCGTATCGCATCGCTACAACCTTCTACCGCTGCTGCCTTCCGGCCCTGACGGAGTTCAAAGGGAGCTGACCGCACGGGACTTGCCCTAGCTGCTCCCAAACGACATATTTTCGGGCAGGTTCCACCATCAAAGCAGCCCAGCCGGATCAACGTCTACAGCGATTCTGTATCCTCTCGGAGGAGTGCCGATCTGGGAGTTTGTCTGCCGAATGACCTCTCGAACCCGTTTGTGTTGATCATCCGGACCGACTTTGATCATGAGTTGCGCCCGGTACTGCTTCCTCACTTTGGCAATAAACGACGCCGAGGGTCCGAGTATTTGAATATCCGGGGCCAAACCACGAGCCGATTGTGCCCATGAATTGGCGAATGCCAATACCTTGTGCTCGACGGGCCCCGAAAATAAGACCGCCACGAGTTTTCCCGCAGGAGGGTAACCGAGTGCCCGGCGCTCCTCCATGAGCTCCCGGGCAAATCGATGGTAATCGTGGCGAAGGGCGAATTGGATAATTCGATGTCCCGGATTCCGTGTCTGGAAGAATACTTCTCCCGGAAGATCGGCTCGTCCTGCGCGCCCTGCGACTTGGGTCAGGAGATGAAACGTGCGCTCTTCGGCCCGGATGTCGGGGAGACTGAGACCTGTATCGGCGTCGATCACACCCACCAGGGTGACCCGTTCGAAATCCAGACCTTTGGCCACCATTTGGGTCCCCAGTAGGATATCGGATTTTCCACTTGCAAAATCGTCCAGGATTTTATGATGCGAATTTTTTCCAGACGTCGTGTCAAGATCCATCCGGGCGACCACGGCATCGGGAAACGTAGCTCTGAGTTCTTCTTCGACGCGTTGCGTTCCGATTCCGACCTGAGACAAAGCTGCTCCGCATTCGGGGCAGGATCTCGGGAAGCGGGCCGTGCGCCCGCAGTAGTGGCAGCGTAAGTGCCTCTTTGCCTTGTGGTAGGTCATCGATACCGAACAATCTGAACACTCCGGGGCCCAATTGCATGCGTGGCAGCGAATGCTTGGTGCATATCCACGTCTGTTTTGAAGTAGAATAACCTGCTGATTCTTAGCAAGACGTTTCTGGATGGCCTCCCTGAGCGGTTTCGATATGCTGCTATTTGGCTCGTCAGGATCTCTTTCCGTCCGAAGATCCACGATCCGAATGTCAGGGAGGACCGCTGTTCCAGTTTTCGTTTCAATCCTCTTCGGCAATGAAAGAAGCGTGTACTTTTCGCTCTGCGCATTGGCCAGGCTTTCGAGGCTGGGTGTGGCCGACCCGAGCACGCAGATCGCATCGTTCAGTTGAGCCCGCATTACGGCGACGTCCCGGGCGTGATACCGCGGAGCCGGATCGAATTGTTTGTATGAAGATTCGTGTTCTTCGTCCACCACGACTAGCCCCAGATTTTTTACAGGTGCCAGGATGGCCGATCGCGGACCGATGACGATCGGGTATTGTCCCGACCGAATCCCCCTCCACGCATCGTAGCGCTCCCCAGACCCCATTCGCGAATGGAGCACCGCAATTTCGTTTCCAAAACGGGATCTGAACCGACGAACCGTCTGCGGGGTCAACGAAATTTCAGGGACCAGAATGATTCCTGACTTCCCGCACTTCCTGACTTTTTGGAGGGATTCGATGTACACCTCTGTCTTTCCGGACCCGGTTATGCCGTGCAATAAAAACGACTGGAATCGAGCATCTTCGATCGCCTGGATGATCGAATCAACCGCCACTTTTTGGTGCTCATTGAGTTCAATCTGCTTTGCCGGCTGACCGTTGCTACCCTTGTGCGCGGATCGGTCGACCTCTCTTTTTTCGACGGCAAGAAGACCGAGCTCGGCGAGTCTTTTAATCGTGCTCGAAGTAGCCCCCGTTTTCTGAAGGAGCTGAGATTGGAGTATCCCGTTTGACACGCCCCTGTCCGTCATCACATCCATCACTGCCTGCTGCCTGACGCCTAGTACCGGATTCCGGTGCACGTCATCAACAAGTCGCACGAACTGATCGTACCGAATCCTCGTGCGCGGGCCCCTCAGACCTCGCTCGATGCGAAGAAAACCTTGCGATTCGAGTGTCCGAAGTCGATCCAGAGTGGCGTCGGGGTTTGTTTTTTTGAGTCCGGTCAGTGAAATGCTTGATTCCGTCGGAATACCTGATAAAAGCTGTTTCTGAGTATCTGACAATCTTTTTGTGTCTTCAACCGGGCATCTCTGGACCCGATATTCTGAGATTGTATCCACGCCTGGTGGCAATGAGGCCCGTACGACTTCTCCCCAACCACAGAGATAGTATTCGGAGATCCATTTCGTGAGTCGGAGTTGCTCATCGGTAAGAAGGGCCTCGTCGTCGACCGTGTCGATGATATCTTTGGCCTCGAACTCCGGCGCCGTCTCCGTCACACTCGTGACGATGCCGGTCAGCGTTCGCTTGCCAAAAGGAACCACCACACCGTGACCCACATCCACGCTGCTTTCTGAAGACGGAACGCGGTACGTGTATTGCCTGTCGAGTGGGAGGGGAAGGGCTACTTCTACGAACATCAAAATCCAGGCATACAAGGGGTGCAAAGAGAGGGCGAGAATCTCCGACGCAGTCCCACTGAAACCGTTCCGACGACGCCGGGTTGAGAGGACGATTCATTCCACCAATGGAAAATAATGTCACGAATGGCGCCCATACGCTGGTCACATCTTTTGTTGCTGGCCGCTTTTCTATCGGGCTGTCTACCGTCTTCGTGCAAGCGATCCGAATCGCGAGACTTGTTTCCTCAGGATTCGTTGTCCAAGGCCTTCGCGGTTTCGATCCCAGTGGACACGTTGTCTGTTCTCGACTGGATTGAGGTGAGCGACGAACTAAAAATGGAGTATCCGCGGACAATCAGTTACGACACGAGGAACAGGATGTGGGTCTCGGACACCGAATTACACACGTTGATTGCGTTAGGTGTAGATGGATCGGTTGAGGAACAGATTGACGCAAGTGGTTTCCAGTATCCGTATATCGCGGGTTTTCGTGGCGATACGGTGATGGTCTTCAGTGCTGGGACGAGTGAAATCGTAATGGTTGTGTCTGGCGAAGCGGTTGTCCGTATCCCGGTTCCCGATGATGCACCGCCGAGAGGTGTATTCCGATACGCAGCAGCGGATGATGCTCACATCTACGTGAAGGTGATCGCCGACGGGTTTGAGGGATATATCGCCGAGATTGCCGCGAACGGAAAAGTGTCAGGCAGATGGGTGTTAGACGGACCTTATTGGCAGTACGCTGGAATGCTACGAATGTGGGGAGATTCGCTACTCAGCCTTTCGGGATTTAGACCCATGATTCATCTACCGACCGTGCACGACTCGGTTCAAGTCATGCCGCTCGTAGGATTTGACTCCCCGATGTTGGCCAGAACCCGACTTTTCGCGCTCGGTGATCTGGACCAGCCGCCCATGCTTTCGGCGTCCGCGGTGGCAGTCGGTGAGTTACTCTTTCTACTGAACATGCGCCCCGGATGGCTTCGAGTGGACGTCTACGGTCATGACGGGCATCTGAAAAATATATTGACTCAGCCGTCACCAGAATTTAATCAGGATTATTATCCTTCTGACATCGCCGTAAGACGGATCAGCGAGACCGAGTATGAGCTGGCCGTGTCTGTTATTGAGCCAGAACCGCGGATCGAACGGTATCGGTGGCGGCAACGGTGATCGCTAGACTTGGTTAATAAATCCGATTCTGATGCCCATTCCTAGACCTGTGAAAAAACCAGACGTCTCCCACCTGGACTTCCTGTCAGGCTCCGTTCAGTTTGTGAAAGGGATTGGGCCGCGTCGCGCCGAGGTGCTTTCGGAAGCGGGTGTAAAAACCGTCAGGGATCTCCTGAATTATTTTCCCAGGAAGTATCTGGATCGAACCTCCGTCAGTGCTATCAAGGACATCCACGCCGACTCGGGACCCGTGACGATCATCGGTACGATACTGACGTCCAAAGTCATTCCAGGCCGACGAGGACGGCGATTCGAACTGGTGATAGAGGACGAGCCGGGTCGCCGCATCACGTGTGTGTGGTTCAAAGGCGTAGCGTGGGTGTCAAAGGTCTTCGAGACGGATCAACTCGTCGCCTTTCACGGGCGTCCACAGAAATACAGTGGAGGGTTATCGCTTCCCCATCCGGATTTCGATGTGCTGGACGAGGAGGCTCCGGCTCTGGCCACCGGTCGAATTATTGCCCTTTATCCCGGAGGTGCGTCGCTTTCCGGTGTGGGACTCACTAGCCGGTCCTTCCGAAGAACGCTGTTTCATTTGATCAAAGAACACGGCGAGTGCCTCCAGGAAGTGCTTCCCGAGAGCATACAGAGGAAATACAACCTCATGGACGGCCGCGTGGCTCTACGGGCGGTTCATTTTCCCAAGAACGAATCCGAACTCTTGCACGCCATCGCCAGACTGAAATTCGAGGAGCTCTTTTTCATTCAACTTATGCTCGCGCGAATGAAACGAGATCAGACCGTCGAAGAAGGGGTCGTCCTCAAAACAAAAGATGGACTGGCCATCCGGTTTATTGAAGATGTTCTACCGTTTGAGCTGACCGGATCGCAAATCGAAGCCATTGCTGATATCACCACGGACACCGCTTCGGGAACGCGCATGAATCGTCTGCTGCAGGGCGATGTGGGAAGCGGGAAGACGGTCGTCGCGGTAGCGGCCATGCTCCACGCGGTGGACAACAACCTTCAGGCTGTTTTCATGGCACCCACTGAAATTCTGGCCGAGCAGCATTACAGAAATCTGCTTACGTATTTCGATCCACTTGGCATCCCCGTTCGATTGCTGCTTGGGGGAATGAAAAAGTCGGAGCGCTCGCTCATTCTGGAAGGACTTGCGTCGGGTACGTTGCCCATCGTTGTCGGGACCCATGCTGTGATCCAGAAAGATGTCTTGTTCAAGGGCTTGGGGATGTGCATTGTCGACGAGCAGCATCGCTTCGGTGTCATGCAGCGGGCGACTTTGTTTGAAAAAGGGGATCGTCCACACACGCTGCTGATGACGGCGACACCCATTCCTCGCTCTCTAGCGCTTACGGTCTACGGCGACCTTGATGTGAGTATCATGAGGGACCAGCCGCCCGGAAGACCGCCGATCAAGACTCAACTTATTTGGGACCGGGACCGGGATGAGGCTCTCAAGGTTCTGCGCAGCGAGTGTGGTCGCGGCCGTCAGGCATATGTCGTGTATCCGCTGGTTGAGGAAAGCGAAAAACTGGACCTGAAGGATGCAGAAAGCGGTTATGAGGGGCTTGTTGAAGAATTTCCAGAGATGAAAGTGGACCTGATTCACGGCCGGATGTCTTCGGAGCAGAAGGATTCGGTCATGATGCGATTCGTGGGCGGAGATACGCATATCCTGGTTTCAACGACCGTGATTGAAGTGGGTGTCGACGTTCCAAATGCGACCGTCATGATGATTGAACACGCCGAACGATTCGGGTTGAGTCAGCTCCACCAGCTTCGCGGACGGGTCGGACGAGGCGAGCACAAGAGCACCTGCATCCTGATCGCCCACTTCAAAAGGTCCGCGGAGGCCGACGAGCGTCTCCGGACCATGGTTGAGACGAACGACGGATTTGAAATAAGTGAAGTGGATCTGAAGCTCCGGGGTGCTGGTGACTTTTTTGGAACCAGGCAAAGCGGTCTGCCGGATCTCAAGATCGCCGACATCGTGGCCGACACCGAAATATTGATTCAGGCGAGGGAAGCAGCCTTTAGACTGGCAGAAGGAGATCCGGATCTGATCGGTCCAGAAAACGAATCCCTCGGAGAATATTTTCGCGCTTTTTACGGCCGCGAAGTCGCGAATCTCTCCCGCGTTGGCTAAACGCACTTTTAGCGGACGTAGCTTCCAGCGTTGATGTCAATCGAGGTGCCGGTTGCGTGATCGGCGAGGCCGCTCGCCAGAAGAACGACCATGGGCGCGATGTCGTCGGGTTCCGTCAGTCGATCCAACGCGAGGTCGCCTGAGACAAATTCCTCACCATACGAGTCAATGAAGTCCTGTGCCATATCCGTGCGAACGAAGCCAGGAGCAATCACGAACGACGTAATATGTTGCTTGCCGAAGGCCCGCGCAATGGAACGACTCATCGATACGACACCACCTTTTGAAGCCGCATAGGCGAGGCAATCCTCCGTGTCGCCCCGAAAAGCGGCTCTGGACGCTATGTGGATGATGCGACCACCCATGGGATCCTTTTTCTGAAAATGATTTATAGCGGCACGCGACAGCAGACCCGGCGCGCGAAGATTGACGTGCATGGTCTGGTCCCAATCGCGAGCCCAAGCATCCGTATCCATATCGAGCGGGCTGTTTAACGAAATCCCGGCGTTGTTTATCAGCACGTCAACCGATCCAAAAGCATCTACAACGGACGAAAAGAGGCTCTCGCATGCCGATAGTTCGCTCAGATCGGCTTTGAAAGTCGACGATCCGTTCCCTGCTTGGCCAGCTACTTTTTGAGCTTCCGACTCTTCTATTCGGTAGTGGACCGCGACCCGGGCTCCGGCGCTGCCGAATGCAAGGCTTATCGCCCGGCCGATCCCGCGGCTTCCCCCTGTGACAAGAATATTCGTATTCGAAAGATTGATGTTCATTTTGGTAGATCCAGAATCGCCTCCAGGCGCATGCTGACCTGTTGGGCCGGTTACTTGCGTCTCCAGAGCGGGACGGATGAACAGGGCTCGCCGTACATGATCTTCTTCGCGACACCCTGCATCCGTTGCATGGCGTCAACATAGGCTTCGACCGGGACGATCCCCGACCCACATCCTTTGATAACCACGAGACCATCCTCATATTCGCTCAAATCCATTGCCGCGATTCGAACAGAGAAATAATTCCTGACCAGGTCGGCCTTTTGGCCCAGGGCGACGGAGGCGGCAACCGACTCAAGTCTGGATGCGACAAGCATGAACGCCCAGGTCGGAACAATGGCATCCGCAGAACAGAAAACGGCGACGTGCTGGCCGGTATAATCCGACCACGGATGGTTTTTAACAGATTCTCTGAAATCTTTTTCACGGACAATCATCCCCTCATAAAGCCACGGAGCGACGTCCAGTTCAACGACCTCATTTCCGTCCCACAATTCTTCAAGATTGAAGACCTTCAGGTCGCTCTCAGCCACGCGATTCACAATCGGTTCCATGTGGTTCACCTAGTTCTGCATGACCGGTTGAACGGTGTGTTCATTCACATAGTCCACGAGTAATCGAATCGCTTCATCGACTTCATTTTCGGTTGTATTCCGTCCGAAACTGAAACGAATCGTTCTTTTTGCTTCCTCGACGCTTATACCATGCGCAGCGAGAACGTGACTCGGTTTGGCCTTTCCCGTACCGCAGGCGCTCCCCGTCGAAACCGCCAGGCGTCCGATATCAACGATCATTTTTCCGACGTCGATGCCTCGGAACGTGATGTTACTGGTTTGGGGAAGTCGATCGACATCGATGCCGTTCACCTTCAGATCCCGAATGGATTTGATGAGTGCGTTCTCGAATCGATCACGGAGGCCTGTATGCCTTTCATGATCCGAGAAAAGACGCGTTTTGGCTATTTCCGCAGCCGCGCCCAGCCCTACGATACCCGGAACGTTGACTGTTCCGGCCCGCTTTCCACTTTCCTGTGAGCCACCGTGGATGAGCGGGGCAACACGGATGGATGGGTGGGTCTCGCGAATGAAGAGAGCCCCGACCCCTTTGGGTCCATAAAATTTATGTGCGGAGCACGCCAGCAGATCCACGTCTTCGACGTTCACAGGAATCTTACCTACCGCCTGGGTGGCATCCGTCAGAAAGAGGGCAGGGTGATCCTCGAGTACGGCAGCGATATCCGCTACCGGGTGGATGACACCGGTCTCGTTGTTCGCCCACATGATGGCGACGAGTACGGTGTCTTCACGGAGCGCACTGGCAACCGCGTCTGTCGAAAGTAGACCGTTCTCGTCAACCGGAAGGGCGGTAATTTCGAAGCCGTCGAACTGCAGGCTCTTACAGGATTCAAGGACGGCACTGTGTTCGGTGGCGCATGTGATAACGTGTTTTCCTTTCGAACCTCGCGATTTCGCGATTCCCTTGATGGCCATGTTGACGGCTTCGGTGGCGCCACCGGTAAAAATGATATCATCCGGTGTTGCCTGGATCAGCTCAGCCAATTGCTCGCGAGCAATCGTAACCGCCTCATCTGCCGCCCAACCGTAACGGTGGCTTTTGTTCGAAGGATTTCCGTACTCCTCAAGGAAGTAGGGAATCATCCGGTCGAGGACCTCCTGACTGACGGGAGTCGAGGCGTTGTAGTCGAAGTAAATGATGTCGCTCACTGTGTTCGGTATGAAACTGTGGGTGGCCATTCGGTGGCCATGTAGAACGAGTTTAGAGAAAAGGGGTTTCGGAGGCGCAATGGGCTGAACCGAAGCGGGGCTCAGTTCGTTGGCAGGCAAACAATTACGAGCTTCCTCCATGATTCGACGTGTACATATTGCGTTCCTCGTGACTTTCGTCGTGACCGTTCTCAGCGGATGTGAGCTCTATTCGAGCATGGGGGATGACCGTGTGGTCGAAGGCGTTTCGTTCACCGAGCTATTCCGGCCCCCGACGGCGAGCGAAATCCAATCAGTTGAAAGCGAGTGGGCTGGCAGGATGACTGATG
>SMXL01000014.1 GCA_004356385.1 Bacteroidota bacterium | reverse complement strand
CTATATCTCCGATCTGTTTGGTCACTTCCTTAAGGAACTTCTCGAGCGGATCAACGAGGTTCTTCATCTCCAGGGCGCGCTTGTCTTCTTTGGCATCCACCTTCGTCAGGAGATGTTCGACCTGGGTCTTTGCAAGTTCAAGAAAACTCTTGTTATTCGAGTCTAAGGCTTTGCGTGACAACGCTTGAAACTGAGTTAGTAATTCTTCCTGGGCCTCTCGTAGGAGAATCAACTTCTCTTCTGCCGCGATTCGTTCCTGTTCACGGCCGGCAACCTCCGCCGAATATTTCGCGTTTAGATCGGAGTGTTCGGCCGATAGTTGTTTCAACTCCGCGGTTCTCGCCAGGGCGCTTTCTTCCTTTTCTTCGAGACGCGCTGTTATCGACGCCGATCGGGCTTTACCCACAAGCCAAGCAATCAGTCCGCCCAGTAAGGCCCCAACCAGAGTTCCAATTCCCAATTCCATATTCAATCACCTCAAAAAACTAACGCCGTATCATGACAGAGGGATCCAACACCCCTCATGCGTCCACCACAACCCACATTGAACGACCCGCTCATCAGCCAGGGATTCCCAGGCCCTGGAATAGGAAAGCACCTGATTCGAATACGTCTCCCGAAGAGATTCTGCGTCGGTACGATCAGTTTTGTAATCTACGATGGTCCATGCCCCCTCTTTTCGAAAGACGAGATCGATTTTTCCTGAGAGGATTTCCTTTTTGTTGCCGGAAATCGTTGGAAGTGAAAAGGGTATTTCGGTAAACACCCGATCTGCTACGAGGACTTCCTGCCAAAGTGAAGACGCTCTAAACTCGGAAAGCTGGTTGAGTGCCGCGCTCACCCATTGATCCTTCTCCTTTTTTCCAAGACCAGAAAGACCCTCAAGAGCTGCCTCAGCTCTATTTTTCTCTTCCTCAGGCTCCAGCGTTTGCAGACGATTTTGAACAGCATATTCCAGAAGCTGATGCATCGCATTTCCGAATCCAACACCGCGACCTACAAAACCGCGTCGCTTCGATCCAACTGCGCCGAGTTCTACGTCATCTACAACAGACAAGCTCTCAGTAAGCGCCTCCGTGACACCCGTAACGGTTACTGCCTCGAACGAGGGCTTCGATATTTGTTCAATCTGTTTTTCGGCAAACGCCAGTCTTTCAATCCAATTTTTTGGAGACGTCGGATCTGGTGTAATTGGATCTGGCGTAGTCGATTTTGGATCACTCGATATCACTTCTGACGAGGAATCCGAGCGGCTCCGGTCCGAAAATGCCCCCTCTTCGGCTGAGATTGTCGGCGCGTCGATTTCGTCCAGCGCTTTGTAAAGGGGACTCCACGTTCCAGAATCCTCTTTGCCCAGATACCTTGAAACGATCAGCGCCTCCTTAGCCCTTGTTGTGGCGACATACAAAAGACGAGTGCGCTCTGCCTGCTCGAATTTCTGCTCTTCGTCAGCGGCCGCCTCCCATCCGGGCGGCTCGGCGATTACCCGAGCATAGAAGCTCGACCCGCTTCTAACCGTCAAAAACAGTTTGTCGCCTGACTCCGTTCGGTCGATATGCAGCCGTGGCTCGGACTGGTTTTCCCTCGGAAGAGGATCGGCGAGACAAACATAACGAGATTCAAGACCTTTGGCCTGATGGACATTGAATAGGCGCACCGTATCGTTTGTCCCGGTTTCCAATGTCATTCCCTCCTCTTCAATATCACCGTCCTGCAATCGATGTAGTTCGCTCCTGACCTCCGGCCACCCCAGACCGGCAGCTTCCCAGCTTCTGACGAGTGAAAGGATGCGCTGGACGGCACCGGTTTGAGCGGAACTGTCCACCTCGAATGCAAAGGCCCCCATCAATCCCCTTTCCGAGATAAGTTGCTCGAGCGCGTACGAGGGAGCGGTCTCCTCGAATAGCCGTCGCGCCAGCACCAGCGTTTCAAAAGCGTCACCGAATGCTTCAATCTCGTCCCGAGCTATCGAATCTGGAATCGTACCAACTCCCACGTATTCTCCTTTGGCCTGGACGAAACGATACAGTGAGTTATCGGAAAGTCCCGCGAAAGGGCCACGCAAATAAGCCAGCCTGGCAATTGGATCGTCGGGATTATAGACGGTATCCATCAGATCGATCAGAGGTGAGAGCGCGGTGGATCGACTGAGTCCTTTCCCACCCGCGATGACATATGGAATGCCCGACTCTTCGAGTGCAGATGCATAAATATGCATTCGATTCGACACCCGGCACAGAATGAGAAAGTCGCTGAATCGCGCTTTTGGAAAGGTGATTACCGCCGAGGCCTCCCCGTCGACTGCAGATCGAATGAGGTGCGCGACTCGTTTCGCATCTTTACCAGCGACAACAGCAGCGTTGTGTCCAAATACACGTTCGATCTTCAACTGAAGTATCGCATGGCCATTTGACTGTTCGTCCGTTGCTGAATTCAGGGATTCAAACTCGGCCTGATACAAGCGGTCGTCCTGATCAAAAAGAGGTCCGACCGCAGCGTTTATCCACTTACAGATCTCTGGACTAGATCGAAAATTGCTTTGAAGGTGTAGAATGCGGCCTCCCGACTCTGTAATCTGTCTCGCAACTTGTCGGAATACACGTAAATCGGCATGGCGAAACCGATAGATCGACTGTTTTTCATCTCCTACCATGAAAAGAGATCCGGCTCTAGGTCGACAGTTTTTCCACTCTGTTTCCTCGGAATCCCTGGAAGTCATTAAGAAAATCAGATGGGATTGCAACGGATCCGTATCCTGAAATTCGTCGACGAGAAGATGGGTAAATCGGTTTTGAATGGCCTTCCGCAGTTCCAAATTCTGTCTCATCCCGTCGAGAGAAAACGTCAGAAGATCATCGTACTTCAATCGACCCTGCTCTTTACGGTACCTCGAATACTCTTCGATAGCCGGCAGGACGAATGCCTCGATCTCGGCGTGCAGAAACTGTTTCCAGGTGGTGAGAGCCGGACGAACCACAGAGGTCACAAAAGCTGCTATCGATCGATCCTCACCGTCGAGCAAAGATCCACCTTTCAGCGCTTCGGCGATTACCCGGCCCGGGTCCGTCTTTGTTCGCGACCATTTCATCACCGCTACGGTGCCTGTCAGCAGAGATCCATCCCGTCGAACGAGTCGATCCAGCTTGTCCAGGAACGCCGCTCTATCGGTATTTTTCTTCGTTCCCCGCACACCTTGATATCGAGCCAAATCGAAAATCAAGTCGGATATTTTATCGACCGGTTCCGAGAAGGGCATCCGCTCGGCGATCCACTCGAAGTATTCCTCCATTCGCCCGACCGTGCTCGCCAAATCGGGTTCGGAGACCTCATTACGGCTGCTCACAAAATGTCCAAACGCAGCCCTCTCCCCGAAATAGTCAATTAGGTCGGATGGCAATATTCCCAGTCGAGCGAAGTCCTTGCGCCATGAAGACTCCCGAGTGAGGGTCTCGCGAAGGTATTGATTCCAGAACCGTCGCCGGAGTATTTGTTCCTGGCGCTCGTCGACGACTGCAAAATCCGAGGCAAGACCAAATGAGAAGGAATGCTCGCGCAGAAGGGTCGAGCAGAGCGTATGAATCGTATCGATGAACGGCCGCTCTTCCGATACTTGTGCCGCTTCGACAAACTGTAGCTCGAGCGAATATGCATCAGCGGCATCTGTGTCTCCTTCGTCTCTTGCCCGATCTACAGCATCGGACAATTTTTTCTGCGCCTGAGTAAGAGCGTTGAAAAATCTTCCGCGCATCTCGCCTGCAGCCTTCCTCGTAAATGTGATCGCCGCAATTTTCTTTATCGGAATGCCACAGCGCACGAGAGCCACCATGCGCTCAATCAACACACTGGTTTTGCCCGAACCGGCACCGGCTTTCACCAGAAAAGTCTCGTCGAGAGAAAACTCTTCGTCTTTCGCTAGTGGAATCGAATAGTCTCGATTCCCTCTAATCGTTGCCCGCGTTTTGTCGTCTATGAGAATCAAGATGAACTCGGAAGAAGTTTAGCGGCATAGCTCCAATCAGAAAGAAGTTCGTAGTGCGCCATGGCTCCGTCGGTGACACTAATTTTTTTGTGAATGGACGATTTCAACTGGGACACGTCACCACAAACTCTTTGATAGTCACAGAACTTGCATTCGCCCTGCTTATTTGCTGCCTGAAAGAAGGCGCCGGCTTTTACGAGGCGCCCGACGCGTCTCAGTTCCTCGCCGACGGCCTGACGAGCCTCACTAGGATCGGCTTCAATGCGCCGACCGAATTCCCGCCCGCCCGGAAATAGATATCCCGATAAATGAACCGGCTCATTCATCAGATCCTCCACGACAAAGGCATAAAGCGCCCATTGCAAAGATCGCCCTCCGTTTAGCAAATCGGAAGGATTGTAACGCGAACTGGATCCGGTTTTGTAATCGGTGATGCTAAATCCTCCCGAACTCAGCCGGTCGATTCGATCAATCCACCCCTGCAAGGAAATAGTAATCCCGTCAATGTCGATCGATACAGGCTCGGTACGATCAGAATCAGCTTTCCGATTGTGTGACCAGACGCCAAATCCGAATTCGAAGGCGAAGGGTTCCATAGACTCTTGACGATTTAGTTCGTCGTAAATAAAAGAGTCGGCAATCGAACTGACCTCCTGTTTGACACCCTCCTCCACTGCTGGATTCGGCGGCGTCCGCGTACGCGAAAACTCTTCAACTTCGAGCAACAATTGCTCTTCCAGCTCCCGGGTATCGGTAGCCACAATCTTTCCGGTTCGACTGGACATGAACGCTGCAAGAACCCGGTGAACCAAGAGTCCTTTCTCGAGTGGAGTCATCCACGCGTCATCTTCCCGCTCGTCCAGACTTCTGGCATGAAGAACGTGCTTTAGAAAGTACCGGAAAGGACAGGCTGACAGAGTTTCCAGCCTGGACGCAGACCATCTAATATTCCCTGAGAACGGGGTTTTGAGACTCTGGCCCGGATGAATCTGACCGTCGTATGGGGTCCAAGAGTCCATTGCTCGCTCCCGGGCGGCTTGGCGGCCTCTTTCGATCCACGGATACCGTCGCGCACATATCTCTACAATTTCAACGGCGTCTCTGGTGGCCAAGACCAAATCTGTCCAATCGAGGGGAAGTCCGGTCTGACTGTCCTGAGCGTCAGGAACGTAGGAGTGAAACAGTGACGGTGAGTCGCTCGAATCACTTTTCCCTTCTTGCGCCAGAGCGTTGCTGTCCTTTCCAGATTGCCCAAGCGCTAGCATTGCAGACGACGGAAAAAGCTCGCGTCCATCGGCTAAGTCGTAACAGTTGTATACGAACGTGACCTGTCCGGTCGCTCTCGTGAAAGCTCTCTGTAGTTCCCGTGGCCGGTTTTCCGCGATGTCAGCGGACATGGGTATGCATGGACCGTACTTCTTCTCGATTCGATCCTTGAGTGAATCAGAAAGGAATGGGTTACCGGCGACCCGGCTCGCCATCGTGAGTTCGTCCAGACCTACTATGTAAAGGTGTGGCCGTCCTGAATAGCCTGCCTCCGACAAAGGAACCACCCGAACCGAGCCGGATAACGACCGACCACTATTAAAGCGTTGTGAGTCCAAGTATTCCAATAAACGCCGAAGAAGAATGGCGCGCGGCACTACTACTTGAATCTCTTCTCCCAGGCGTTTGAATCGAGCAAGTAGATTTTCGGTTTCATCCAGAATCGTTGCATCAACTGAATAAGCCTTCGCTCTTTCCTCTGAAAGAACATACGTTTTCACGAATTGCTCGATTCGGCCGGTCAGATCATCAAGAGTGGTTTCCGCATCGACTGCGCCAATCGACAACAAATTAGCCAGAGAATCCGAAATACCGGTAAAGATCTCGAGCGATCTCGACCTCGCCTCCTCCACAAATGTACCCCTCGCCGACTTGAGCTCGCGCTCGAGTTTCTGTCGGTGCCGATTGAAAAATCTTCGATACGTCTCTGCTCCTCCGGTAAGTTGAACCGTAGCCAAAACGTTCGCTGCTTCAAACGACAGTCGCGAACCGCCTGCCCCTGGATCATGGAGAAAAACGTATCCGGCGCGTAACATTTGAACCAGCGTTGCGCTTGACTGACCCTCTCCCATCCACAATAGGAATAGTCTGATTGCCTGTCGAACTCGAGACGCGGTAGCGACAACTCCGGAAGAAATCGAGACGTCGATTCCGTACCGATCAGATAGCGATTCAATGACCCTGATGTAGGGCTCTCTCGCCGCATATGAAAGTTCAACGGTATCGAGCGGCAACCCCTTCCCGACAATTTCCCGAAATACGGCGCGGATTTCGTTATCGACTCCTACCGCAAGAATCGTCTTAACAGATCGGGCTGGCCGATCCTCGCCCGCATTCGCGTCCCCGTTAGAGTTCGCGTTAGAGTTCTCATAGCGTTTCTCGTTGACGTCCGTCACCGGTCTGGGCCACCCCTTCAGGAGAATCGCGGCTGACCGAACCGGTGCATTTGACGTACCATTGGTCGGGCCAATCAGAAACGACGACGAAGCAGTTTTCGACAACTGAGCAACGAATTCTAGCTCGAGCTCGGAAAGCAAAATGTCATCCATAACCATGACAAGCTGCGGGTAAGCAGCATACGAGTCTTTTTTCAGGATCTCAATCACGGCCAGAAATACATCGGCCTGGTCGAATAACCGTTTTTCTTCCAGGAATTCTTTATAGAGTTTGAACACGGTTGCGACCTGGCGCTCCTCGATCGACTCACCTACCTCAGCGTATTGGGCATGGGATACTCCCGCGAGACGAAGGTCCTTTATTGCACGGGCCATGCTCGGACCGGATCTTCGAACAGGACTTTCCTCCGGCACAGCGGCATTGCGAATGAGATTTTCTACTAGAATAATCGATCCCGTCCAGGACAAAATTCGATGCGGATACCCATCCGACAATTCCCATAATGACTGAGCATATCCGATGACGGTATTAGCTTGTACATTCAGCCAACCGTG
>SMXL01000013.1 GCA_004356385.1 Bacteroidota bacterium | reverse complement strand
TATAGAATCCTCTCTTGTTCACTTCCGGAAAAACCCCCATAGCGATTTTAGTGGAATCTCCTTCATAGAAACCTTCGACGTAGTTGAGTACCGCTCTTCTCACGCCTTCCTCATCTGTCGATGACTGTGCGCGTGATAAGAGTGGAACAACCATTAAGACGGCAACAGCGAGTCCCTTTAATTTCATTTTACTCCTCCAAAGATCGGTCAACTGAATTGAGATGGCCCTACGCTTGCAGCCTGTTCTTGTTACGTCTTTTGGTGTATAGAATACGTACACATGTTGCATTCTCGATTGCTCTGGAGCATCTTGGAGTGTGCAGGCCCGGAATTCCAGCATAGTCTGTTCAATACGATATCTGTATATAGAGGTGGTGTTCAATGCGTAGAGTATTAGGTGTCATCGCCGGTTTGGTAACCGGATTCATTCTTGTCTCTCTACTGGAAATGCTCGGTCACCTCATTTTTCCGCCACCGGATGGAATTGAAATGATGAACCGGGAGGAGATCGCCCGGGTTATGGACGAAATTCCCCTCGGTGGACTCATCTCGGTCGCAATCGCCTGGTTTTTTGGAACACTCGGAGCGGCCTTCGTCGCAACCCGCGTTGGACAAGATTCAACCATGACCTCCGCATATATCATCGGGGGCATCGAGATCGGATTTGGTATATTCAACTTTGTCGTGATTCCCCACCCTTTGTGGTTAATTTGGACGGGACTCGCGGCGTTTGTCGCGGGTGCCTACTATGGAGGAAAAATGGGGCTGTGGCGAGATCCCGATAAAGTCCTCGACAAAGGTTCAGATGAGTAACCCCTATGTCACTCCGGAGCTTTATTCTTTCTTTCGGGACCTGAAAAAGAACAACGACCGAGACTGGTTCAATGCCAACAAGGATCGGTATATCCAATCGGTTCGCGATCCTCTGTTGCAACTGATTACAGACTTTGGTCCTCTTCTGTCTTCGATCAGTCCGCATTTTCTGGCCATCCCGAAAACGAACGGCGGCTCGCTCTTCAGAATCTACAGGGATGTGCGGTTCTCGAAGAACAAGGATCCGTACAAGACGCATGCGGGCGTTCACTTCCGTCACGAAGCCGGCAAGAACGCACACGCGCCCGGTTTTTATCTCCATATTGAGCCGGGAGCAGCGTTTATTGCGCTCGGGCTGTGGCAGCCTGAGATGTCTGTTCTCACAAACATCCGGCAGACGATTGCAGACGATCCAGAGCTTTGGACCGAGATCGTTTCTGAAAAAGACTTCGCCAGCACGTATAATCTGGAAGGCTCCAGTCTGAAGAGACCACCAAAAGGCTTCGATCCGGAGCATCCACTCATCGAAGAGATCAAGAGAAAAGACTTCATCGCCGTGACCAACATCAGCCAGAAAGAAGCGATGGCCCCAGATTTCCTGGTCAATCTCGCCGATACCTGGGGGCGAGGACGGCGATTCACGGAATTTCTTACGCTGGCCTCTGGAAATCCGTTCTAGACGAGAACGCATGCATCCAGTATTTCAGCGGGTCTAAATGAGACCTACGTAACGGGTGGTCGAAACAATCGATTGCAGCAGTTGAGTAAGATCGATGCCGCATGTCCGAGACTGTTTCCGTATGCCATAACTCCCTCGTCGTGTCCGCCCATAATGACCAATTGCTTTGACGGCCGCGGGCCCTGCTTCAGCAAGCGAAGTACTTCGTGGGCCATTTCGGGCGTTCCGTAGGTGATCTCCGGCGATGTCGTAGGGAGCCTGTCGAGGTACTTTTGCCACAATTCTTTGTGATGAATATGGATGACGGCGTTGATCGACCTGGACGCCACGTAAAAAGCGGCATGGGTCAAGGATTCTGAAGATGCCTCAATAGGACCGCGGCAAAGAACGCGATTCAGATCGAAATCATGCTCAAGAACCCGGGTAAAATGCTCGGGCCGAAGCGTTCGTAGATTTCCAGTCGTCGATCCTGTAATGATGAATTCATGAGCGGGCGTATCCCGGATACTGATATTTCCGAATCCGATCCCATCGTCATACGCGCCGATAAGCCCAACGTCGTACATCAATTGACGCCATTCATTCAGCGTATGGATCTTGTGCCATTCCGGCGCGGGGCCGTCGATCCACTCGCAGTCAAACTTGATGGTTCCCTCGTCGCGCATCAGTCGTCTATTCGCTCCGCATCAGTCGTTTTTTTGTCCGCTCTCGCGCTGCTCCGGGTAGCATTCCAATATAGCTTCCTCATTCGGCTGCATCACACCGCGCTCCGTAATGAGCGCTGTGATGAGTCTCGGCGGCGTAATGTCGAATGCATAATTGACCGCTACACTGTTCTTGGGGGTCAACAAAACGCTTCGAATTTCTCCGTCGATAAGACCTTGTGCATATTTCACTTCGTCTCCGGGTCGTTCTTCGATGGGCGCGTCCTCCATGGCTCCGCGCGATGCCCAGTCCATGGACGACGACGGAAGCGCTACATAAAACGGGATGTCGTTGTCTTTGGCGGCCAGCGCTTTCAGATAGGTCCCGATCTTGTTCGTGACGAATCCCGTGACGGAGGTTCGATCGGTGCCGACCATCACCAGATCCACCTTTCCGTTTTGCATCAGGTGCCCGCCCGTATTGTCTGCTATGATCGTGTGGGGAACGCCGTGTTGTTCCAACTCCCACGCTGTTAGACGGGCACCCTGATTCCTGGGACGTGTCTCGTCGACCCAAACGTGGACCTCGATCCCGGCATCATGCGCCGCATAAATTGGAGCCGTGGCTGTTCCGTAATCGACGAATGCGAGCCAACCAGCATTGCAGTGGGTCAGAATATGAACGCAACCGTTTTTCTTTTCATCACTGATGATTCGGATGATTTCGAGCCCATGTTCGCCAATCCGCCTGCAAGCCTCAGCATCTTCGTCGGCAATTCGCTGAGCTTCCTGAAGTGCGATTCTTCTCTTCTCGCTTTGAGTGTTTCCTTTTTCAAGAGCGCGAAGAAGTCGATCGACAGCCCACTCGAGATTCACGGCGGTCGGTCGCGACGCCTTTAAGGCGGTAGCCGCTCTCTGAACGTTCTGGTCAACTGTTGAATCGTCTGACGTCGCCACAGCTAAATACATTCCGAATCCAGCGGCCGCCCCGATCGCGCCCGCCCCTCGAATATGCATCTCGCTGATGGCCGTCACGATCTCGGATGGCTTGGTCAGTCGTTCCGTCTCAAATCGATGAGGAAGCCAGCGTTGATCGATAAGCTCAATGGCATCTCCATCCTCGGCTGCCCAAATCGTTCGATAGTGTTTATTGTTGACGTTCATGCATGTAGTGCCTTTCGGGTACGTACTGGAAGATCGGTTGCTTTCAGCTAAATGCCTTGTATAATTTTCTACTAATAATCTCAAACAACGAGACCGAAACGATCTTCCAAATGATTACATTTTAACCGGGACTTCACGTGTAGGGTTGATCCACTCTCACGGACGTCCAAATACGTGTTATCCACAATTAGCTAACATTCAATGCCAGAGATTGGAGACCCCGCCCCATACTTCCAAGGAACGACACAGGAAGGCACTAGCATCTCTCTTGATGACTATAAGGGAAAGCGACTTGCCCTCTACTTTTACCCGAGGGACAACACCCCGGGATGTACCAAACAAGCATGTAACCTACGTGACAATTACACCATCCTGATGGAGAACGGGGTAGCGATCCTGGGTGTCTCCGACGACCCTGTCGAAAAACATAAGAAGTTTGCTGGAAAATTCGACCTACCCTTTCCGCTGCTTGCAGATACGCAGAAAACAACCTTGAATGCCTACGGCGTATATGGAGAGAAAAAGCTGTATGGTCGCACCTATTTCGGTACCATTCGACAGACGTTTTTGATCGACGAAAGTGGCCTGATCAAGCATATAATAAAGAAACCAAAGGTTGGAGCCCATGCCGAAGAAATCCTCAAGGCGTTCGCCGAATGACGTTCGGTGGACTCTTGAAGCCCGGCCTTTCATACAGCAAACGACTCTCCAAAATCAACCGTCTTGCCAGCTTATTTCTCCACATTTTGTGTGTTGATAATAAGTGGCAAGTGTGGAAAAATACCGGGGGGTTACGCCTTGCCAGATGGGTGTAATCCTGCCTACCATAAGGTTGCAGGATCACCTCCCCACTTGACCATTTTTAAAGCTGTTAATTCTCGATGGAAGTAGCGCCGGCGCGGCTCTGGCAGCAGTGTAAAAAAGCACTGGCAGATCGCATTCCAACTCAACCTTACGACACCTGGATTAGGCCAGTCGAACTCGTTGAGTTCTCCGAGTCGACAGACTCGCCTACACTCACACTCGGCGTACGGGATAACTTTCACAAGGATTGGATCGACCGTCATTACGGCCATCTTCTAAAGGAAGCGATCGAGGGCATTACCGGAGACCCAGCCGCTGTCGAGTATCGGATTGTCAAACCGAAAGTGACTGATCGGGAACCGGATCTATTCTCTCAGCTACCGGAGGCAAATCCCAACAGTCGAGCGTCAAGCGAATCAAGAGAAAATCCGTCAGCGAAGCAGGTCGGCTTGGGTACGCGACGCAGCACCGCGAGCGGTCAACCGGTGCTTGGCGTCCGCCGTGAAACGGTTTCGAGTCCCATTCCCAGAACGCTCAATCCTCGATATACGTTCGACTCGTTCATCGAAGCAGATTGCAACCGCCTCGCAAGAAGCGCAGGAGTGGCGGTAGCAAATCGTCCGGGAAAAACCAGTTTCAATCCGTTTCTGATTTATGGAAAAGTAGGATTGGGGAAAACCCACCTAGCCCATGCCATCGGGAATAAAATAGTAGCTGAGAATCCGAATATTCGAGTTCTTTACATGACGAGTGAGGCCTTCACCAACTTCTTCGTCCACGCCATCAAGCAGAATACGCTGACCGAGTTTACACAGACTTTTCGCCTCATTGATGTACTCATTGTCGACGACATCCAGTTTTTTGGCGGAAAGGAAAAAACACAGGAGCAATTTTTTCATCTGTTTAATGACCTTCACCAACGCGGGAAGCAGATCATTCTGTGCGCAGATCGAAGCCCGGCTGAAATTGCCGGGATTGAGGAAAGACTCCTGTCCAGATTTCGCTGGGGTCTGTCAGCAGATGTTCAGCCTCCTGATCTGGAAACTCGTATTGCCATCTTAAAGAATCACGCCGAACGAAATGGCCTGAAACTGTCCAACGATGTAGTCGATTTCATCGCCTACAATGTCAAAGACAATATTCGAATATTGGAAGGGGCCATCAACAGACTGCTCGCCATCAAGCAGATCTCGAAAAATCGACCCATCGACTTGTCTTTTGTCCAAGAGGCCTTGCACGAGATTATTGATACGCGGATGCGTAAGGCCGTTTCTGCAGATGGTATCAGAGACATCGTCGCCGAGAGCTTCGATCTGGATCCGGACTTGCTGATTGGAAAAAGCCGGAAGCGGCCAATCGTCGATGCAAGGCAAGTTGCGATGTTCTTTTGCAAGCGGTTGACTCAGCTTTCCCTGGAAGCCATCGGGCGCCGGTTCGGCGGTCGAGATCACTCCACGGTCATTCATGCCTGCCGTGCAGTGCAGGCGCGCATCGACACGGATCCGGGGTTTATGGTTCAGGTTGAACTTATTGCCCAACGCTTACAAACGCGCGTCCCAAGCGTTTGAGCATTCCATTTCTTTTCAGAATACAAGTGGAGTTCATTTTGAGTAGCGACAACCCCAATGTCGGATCTATCTCGTGGTTCGATCGGACGATTCCGGATGCCGAACGGATCAAAGAATTTTACTAAGAAGGCATAAGGTGGACTATTGAACCCGTAGCCATGGGCGACTGCGAGAATTTCAGTATTAACCCGCCAGAAACCGGAGATCGCAGGCCGGTACTGTGCCATCGACGACCCGGGTTGAGCTGTGGTTTCGTTGCTTGAGCCGGCGTAGCCCTTGACCGTCCTGGGCGGTACGACGTTCCACTCTTCGTTGCACTTCGTCCACCGACTCTCCGGCGCGGCGTCGATTCGCAACTCTGATCAATGCATACGGCTCATTTTTCCTCCGAAACCGGCGTTTTTTCCGTTCAATTCAGCCGATAATGTCGTTTTTTGAGCCGTTTTGCGTCTAATGGATATGGATCGCACTTTGCTATCGGGTCGGGTGCCAGAATACCGTTTCCGATTAAGGAGG
>SMXL01000012.1 GCA_004356385.1 Bacteroidota bacterium | reverse complement strand
GTGCAAGCCATGCGGCGGTCGAGGCAATTGCTCCAGAATCAATTCCGCCACTGAGCATAATTCCGATCGGTCTGATCGTATCAATTCGCGAGCGTACGGCCTCGATATATACTTCCCGAAAATGGTCGTAGTAGTCGGAGTAATTTGAGTACCAGATCTGCTTTTCCGGATCGATATCCCAGAACCTCCACGTCTTGACACCTGCCTCATCGACAACCAGCACGTGCGCCGGCTCCAGCTGATCAATTCCTTCGTAAAACGTGCTGGAAAGCTTGCCAAAGTATCCGACAAGATGAGCAGCGACCGAAGTTTCGTTGATTTCGCAGGGTACGTCGGGCGCTTCCAGAATCTGCTTCACTTCCGTACCGAATAGGAAGCGCCCCAGTTCAGCCCGATAGTAAAACGCGCGCATTCCCATGGCGTCCCGAGCGGCGTACAATCGGCGCTCGGATGCGTCCCAGATCGCGAAGGCGAAATCTCCTAGAAGATGCTCTGCGCATTCCAATCCCCATTTTCGATACGCACCCAGAATTAACGCCGCATCGCTGAAATTTTCCTCTGGTTCTGATCTCTTGAGGCCCAGCGACTCTTTCAACTCGAGCCGGTTGTCGAGCCTTCCGTCGTATACGATTATTTGATCTCCAGCGAGGTCGACAAGCGGTTGCTTGTCGATTAAATCGTTCGGATAGACATGAAGGGCAAGATGACAGAGAGAGGCTTGCCCGACACAGTACGTGGTAATTCCGTCGGGCCCCCGACGTGATACAGCCTGGGCCATCGGCTGTAGGTGCTCCATCTGGGCGGGAACTCCATCAAGATGAATTATGCCACAGAGTCCGCTCAATTAGGCCTGATCTCAAATTGAAATGAATGATCTGTTCAATCTAGCGAACTGATCCGAGACGATTATCCTGCATACGTCGGTAAAAACCTGCGTCCTTAAAAGTCTGCGTCCAGAAAAACCGGGGCCTTCAGGCGTCTCCGGATCGCGAAATTCACAAAATAGCGCGTACTCAAGGTGAGAAGAATTAACCGAATTTGATTCGGCTCATGAAATCAATGTTCTCCATCTTGCTATTCTCAATGCTCGCCGTCTGGCTCGCGTCTACACTTCTTCTTATTCCATTCAGCCAAAAGGTGGCCAAGAAGAGGCGGCTCAACGGTGAGGATTCACTTTAGAACAAAACGTTCAGTCCACCCTGGAATGAACGCCCCGATCCCGGATCGAAATAGCTGCCGCTGCTCGAATTAATCGTTACCGAGGAGACATACGTCTCGTCGAGCAGGTTGCTTATCTGAAAAAAGGGTCGTACGAGCGCTGTACCAAGCGGTATCCCGACATGAGAGAGATTCAGGTCAACCAGAGAATACGCATCCGTCGAAATCGTATTCGCGTCATCGACGAAGTAGGCGTCCGTGTACAGCAGGGAGACCCGGGTGCGAAGACCTCCTTGAGAAAACTCCGCCTCAAAGGCAAATTGCAATTCCGGCACACCGGGTAGGCGATTGCCCTCAAGATCTTTTTCCTGAAACTCGAAGGTTCCCTTGGATCCGCTTGCGTTGATCCGGACGCTTGGCACAGGATTCCAGATGACTGCCGCTTCAATTCCGTAGTGAATGTTCTTCCCGCCATTCCGAAAGAACGTCCTCTCCCCTCCTTCTTCTGTCTGAAAAGCAACCAGACGATCGCTGATTTCGAGTCTATACGCAGCGATGTCAGCAGACACGCGATTGGCCTTGCTGCGCAGCCTAATTCCGCCCTCAACTCCACGCGTTGTCTGAGCATCCAATTCCGGATTGAAGCCGCCAGTAAGGTCTGGGCGGTTTACCAGTTCGGTGGTGGTCGGCGTCTCGAATGCAGATCCGATGTCTGCGTAAATCGTGGCGCCTTCCAGTTGATATGAGAATCCCAGCACCGGACTTACGGCGTCAAATGTGCGTTCGCCCGACTGGTCACCGTTCGACAGAAAATGATCCTCCATGTCAAACTTGACGTAATCGAACCTCGCTCCGGCGGCGAGTTGCAAGCGTTCCGTCGGAGAATACATCACCACCGAGCGAGCCGACGTGTTCAGTACGTTTTCTGTTTGATCAAGAGCCTGATCTGTGCCTCGTTCGCCCTCCACCGTATTCCAGTTCTCCCTCCGATCGTTCTGGAAACGCACGTCCGCGCCAACGGCCCAGGCCCACTCATCGCTTTCTCTTTGAAGAGAAATATCAACTCCGCCTGCAGACCGATCCAGATCAATAAACGCGAAAGGCAATGGATTGCGGAGCGCCCGCGTGATAAAATTGGCCGACGTGGTTAGAATTCCAAAGTCTGTTGCCGCCAGCAGCCTTACTCCAACCTGGACCTGTCTGCTTTCTTTCCCTGCCAATCTACTTTTGAATAAGCCGTTCGCCTGGGTGGGGTCTTCGTTCAATTGATCCACTTTGAGAGAGCCCGGGTGATCTGCTCTCTGGTCTGCGACGGCACCAATTACGCTTAACACGGCCTGGTTTCCTGCGTTGATGCGTGCAAAAAGAGCTCCGCGTGTGAATCTTCCTGAGCTGTGATCGCGATAGCCGTCGAGCGATATCGAAGACGCGTAGGCCCGAAACGAATTCCCATTAATTCGAAAATTGGTTTCAGCGCTCGCTTGCCGCAGCCCGTACGAGCCGGTCTGCACTTTTATGCGCGTCGGATAGTCGAGTCGAGCTCGATTCGTCGAAAGAAACAGCGCGCCGCCGCTTCCATTTCCCCAGAAAACAGAGGCTGGCCCTCGAATGAGCTGCACGGAAGTAATCATACCCGGATCCACAATTCCAGCCACCGATTGACCGTCGGGTAGCGTCAACGGAATTCCGTCCAAGACAACCTGGATCCCCCGAACTCCAAAGGGAGCTCGACTTCCCATCCCTCGGATGACCAGGCGCTCGCCGACGGCGAAGTGATTTCTGCTGCTGATGAAAAGGCCGGGGACGCCTCGAAGCGTCTGTTCAAGAGAGATTCCCGGAGAGGTATCCACGACGTGGTCTGGCCGGCGAACCGAGATCAGTGAAAAAGGAGACGTGGATTCCGTTCCCATTCCCCTTGTGGCAGTGACCCGTATCTCCGGAAGCTCGACGTCCAAGGAGTCTTTGGCCTGAGCTCCTACCTCGATTGGCGCCGCCGAAAAAAGACAAAACAACACAGTTGCGTTGATTACGGCCGGCAGGAGGCGATAGGGCGTCCTTATTCCAGAGATCAATTCAGTACCCGTAAATAGAAAAGTCATCGCGGCGCATGTAGAGGGATACGACGATTGCCAGTAGAGCAGTGTTTGCAAGCAGGGCCGATCCACCGTAGGAAAGAAACGGCAATGGGATACCGATCACCGGCAAGATAGCCGTAGCCATACCGATGTTAATAAAAATGTGGATCAGGTAGATCCCGACCGTGCCAGCCGCGACCATGAGCCCGAAGGGATGCTTGATTCGGCTCCCAAGATGCGTGAGGCGCAGTAAGAGAATGAGAAAAAGAACCAGGACCGTCATTGATCCCAGAAACCCGAACTCTTCCCCAATGACACTGAACACAAAGTCGGTCGATTGTTCGGATACGAAAATCCCCTGGGTTTGCGTCCCCTGCATGAAGCCTTTTCCGGCCCATCCTCCGGACCCGATCGCAGCCATGGACTGAACCTGCTGAAACCCTTCATTCAATCTGAACTGCTCAGACCCCGGATCGGTGAATGAAAGAATTCTTGCAAGTTGGTGGGGCTGGAGAATTTGAGTCAGCGCGACCCTGGCGACGAGAACGGTCCCAAGTGAGAAGAGGCCCGTGACAAACGTAAATTTGGGGTCACGGGTTCGGATATACATGAACACGGTTAGCCCGATGGCAAATATCCAGGCAGCCGGCTCATATACGATCGCAAGGTACCCGGCTAGAACAGGGGCGATCAGAATTATAAGCAGATCCAGTTCGAGTCCGCTCCAGAACAGTGCGATGGGAATCAGCCCCAAAAAAACGAGCGCCGTTCCCATGTCATTTTGTAACACGATCAAGACGGCAGGAAGAAGAATCATTCCTACGACCAGCAACGCAAACTGGATGCCCATGCTTTTGGGCCCGCGCAGCCCAACGAGGTGTGCGACACCTAGAACTGTTCCTACCTTGGCCAGTTCGGAGACCTGAAATTGCATAGACCCGACCATAATCCACGACCGGGCTCCGTTGATTTCTCGCCCAAACATCAGCGCAATAACCAGAAGAACGATCGTCAGGATATAGACTGGAAAGGCCGCGTGTTGGTATACCCTGACCGGTAACAAAAGGGCTATGACAAATCCCAGTCCGCATACGCCGAACCAGAGCAATTGTCGATTGTAATTATCCCGCACCGTATCCAGAAGAAATTCCGATGCCAGCCCGTTGGTCGTGGAATAAATGGCAGCCAGACCAAAAAAGACCAATAAGCACCAGAGAAAAATGCTGAGGAAATCGAGATTAGTGTACCAGGTGCGCACCTTTCGTCCGATAATTTTGATCGTTCAACGTCCCATCGCGGCCCGGCTCTCGGGCAATGGCTCACTTTCGTTTTCGAGTACCTGTTGAAAGAGCCAATTTCTCGTTGGTGAAATACTCCCTGTCAGGAACTGCTCGGCCATAAAACTGGCTATGGGTCCCGCCGACATGGATCCGAACCCGATATTTTCTACCATGACGGCGATCGCAATTTGGGGGTCGTCCAGAGGGGCAAACATGACGAATACAGAATCATCTTCCCCGCGACTGTTCTGCGCCGTTCCGGTTTTTCCAGCGCTTGGAATTCCAGGAATTTCCAACCACGGGCTGGTTTCTGTCAAGACCCCGCGTAAGCCTCGACGCACGATCTCAAAGTAGCGCGGACTGATGTCAATTTTCGAGGTAGGTTCGGGAGTTACGAATTGAATTTCGCCCGTCAACGGGTGCTCTGTGGACCGGACAAGATGCGGAGATACCAACGTCCCCCCATTGGCAATCGCGGCGATATAGCGGGCAAGCTGCAGCGGCGTGACACCCATGTCTCCCTGCCCGACGCCGAGACTCATCGGTGTCCCAACATTCCAGCCCTCTGAATAGACTCTATTGTAATAGGCAGAATCCGGTATCATCCCCGTCCCCTGTTCACGAATATCCAGAGTGGCCAGTTGACCGAATCCAAAAGCGTGGGCATACCGGCTAAATGTGTTGACGTCTATCCGCTTCATCATTTCGAAGAAGAAAGTATTGCATGACTCTGTGATGGCCTGTTCGACTGCGATCGTTCCGTGCACGTGCAGACATCGAAACAAACGTGGACCTCCGCGAGGATGGTAACCGGCACAATGAAAGGTAGACGACGGCGTGATTGCCCCACTCTCAAGCGCCATCATCGCGATGAACGGTTTGAACGTTGATCCGGGTGGAAGAAGACTCGAGGTCGCTCGATTGAAAATCGGCTTTTCGTCGCTCGTGGTCAGGTATCGCCAGGTCTCGGGCTTCAGCGCTTTCGAGAAGATATCCAAGTCGTAGTCTGGAGCGCTGACCATAGTCAGGATTTCGCCCGTGTGAACGTCGAGCGCAACGGCCGCTCCTCTCTTATTCACGAAGAGTGATTCCGCCAACACCTGCATATCATGATCGATGGTCAGGTGCAGATTCAGTCCACTTTCCGACGCTATATCCTCAGAACCATCCAAGAATGGCTCGATAATCTGTCCGTACCGATTGACAAGATTCAGTTCGCTCCCCAACTCGCCGCGAACCGTTCGTTCGTAGGAACGCTCGAGTCCGGACTGACCGATCAGATCACCCAGCTGATAGCCCTCGTCCCTCCTGGATTTCAAATCCGTGTCGCTGATCTGACGTACGTATCCTAGAACGTGCGAGGCTCGCAATCGCGTTCTGTACAATCTCTTTTGATCAACTTCGTACGAGATTCCTGGAAGACGATGGTAGTTCTCGAGAATGCGACTCAGGACGTCGAACGAGATCCCCCGGACAAGAAGGCTGGTACGAAAGGAATTCCATTTTCTGGCTTTCTGAACTCCATGGCTTATCACGGAATCGGGAAGGACCAATAACTCGGCCAGAAGCGGAATGGTCTCCGGGTTGAAGTAGAGTGGAGTTACCAAAAGCGAGTAGGCGGGCTCGTTGTCTACAAGCAACGTCCCGTTTCGATCGAAAATGGATCCGCGCGCAGGAAGAATGCGTCGCTCTCTTACCGCGTTGTTTCGCGACTCTCCGGAATACGCTGACGTGTCTACGATCTGAAGTTTGAACAATCGCAGCATTAGAATGCCCAAAATCGTGCAAATCAAGAACACGAAGAGGCGTTTTCTTGTACGATATTCTTCCATCTATTGTCCGCTGTTCAATACAGCTAGAATTCGGTTTGTCCTGAAGGAAGGACTCTCAAATGATCAAGGAGGTGACTAAACCGACTCCGTCAAACCGTTCATCCCCGATTGACTGCCAGTCGGCATCTCTAACCAGCCATTGAAGAAGATCGCTTCGTATTTAGGACCGCGTTTTGCGACCCTATGTTTAAAAGAACTAATTCTTTGCGCAGGCAACTGTGAGGGTGTTACACCGTTACATTCTGACCAGTTTCGACACAAACGAGTAAACACGGGAGCGGTTTCGACAAACGCCCGTGTATCAATCGTTTGTTCAGGTAGAATCAGGACGACCCGAAACCACCTCTATCCAACAGAGATAGATCACATGATAAACATCGTTTCCGAGACCCGATCCTGCTTGAGACGTCTGCTCGTCCTTCTGATCGTTCTACCCATCGCGGGCGTCCTTGTGATTCCAACGCCAGCGAACGCACAGTATTTTGGAAGAAATAAGGTCAACTACGACTCGTTTGATTTTAAGAGTTTCCAAACCGATCACTTTGAATTTTATGTCTACCCGGAGGAGGAGCTGGCTGTAAAAGACGCTTCTCGTATGGGGGAGCGATGGTATCAGCGCCACTCCCGAACCTTCTTGAGACAGTTCTTCGAGCGGAAGCCGATCATTTTCTATGCAAATGACGCAGATTTCCATCAGACCAACGCTGTTGGAGGCATGCTCGGAGAAGGCATTGGCGGAGTAACCGAGTCCCTTAAAGAGCGAGTAATCATGCCGCTCACGGGCAGTTACAAAGAAACGGATCATGTCCTGGGCCACGAACTCGTGCACTCATTTCAGTACGATATTGCCCTGAACCGTTCAGACTCGATCAGATTTTCGCTGCAGATGTTGCCAGGTTGGCTGATCGAGGGCATGGCCGAATATCTGTCTGTCGGCAGAGAGGATCCGCATACAGCAATGTGGATGAGAGATGCCGCCATTCGGGACGATCTTCCTACGATCCATCAGATTACGACCGATAGAAGCTACTTCCCGTACCGGTACGGACAGGCCTATCTGGCATATATAGGAGGAAAGTATGGTGACGCAGCGGTCGCTAATCTCTTCAAACTGGGCGGACGAATTGGATTGGATTCAGCCTTTGTGTATACGCTAGGCATCACTGCGGACTCGTTATCTACCGAGTGGATTTCTGCGGTCAAAGAGGCTTACCTCCCGCTTGTGGAAGGCCGTACACCCGTAGAGGACGCGGGCAGAAAAGTGCTGGCTAATGATCTGGACGCGGGTACCATTAATATATCGCCGGTGGTCAGCCCGGACGGACAGTATGTGGCTTTTCTATCAGAAAAAGACCTGTTCAATATTAACCTGTTTATCGCCGATGCTAATACGGGCGAGGTCGTAAAGACCCTTAAGGGCACGTTTCGAGATTCTCATTTCGACGCGATTCGCTTTATCAGCTCTGCGGGATCGTGGTCGCCTGACGGCCAACGCTTTGCGTTCATCACGTTCGTCGAAGGCGACAATGAGATCGCCATCCTCGACTGGAATACGGGCGTTATTGAAGAAAGCGTTTCGGTAGCCGGTGTCTCAGCGATTGTAAACCCGGCCTGGTCTCCTGACGGCCGAACACTGGCGTTTACAGGCCTGGATGGAGGGATCAGCGATATCTATCTCCTGGACACGAGAACCAAAATTGTTACGCAATTAACGGACGACCGCTATGCGGACCTGCAACCGGCCTGGTCACCAGACGGTCGTACGCTGGCGTTTGTATCTGATCGCGGTCCAGGCGGTACCAATTTTGAAACGCTTCAGTATGCTGATGAGCGTCTTGTGGTAATGGACACGGAGACGCTGGAGTTCGAAGTCTTCAAACCGTTTGACGGCCGACATATGAATCCTCAGTTTTCCCCGGATGGTAGAGATCTGTACTTCATTTCTGACTACGACGGATTCAAGGACATTTACCGATTTGAATTGGCCTCGAAAGAAGTCTATAAGATTACAAATCTTCAAACGGGTGTGTCGGGTATTACGGCGATGTCTCCGGCCATGTCGGTAGCCATGCAGAGCGGACGAATGATGTTCTCCGTCTATAGTGACGGCGAGTACACGGTGTTTTCGAAAGAACCGGCTGAGCTGGAAGGAGTCCTTGTGGAAGCCGATGATATGAATCGGACCTACACCGCAGGAATCCTTCCTCCAATGCGTGCGGTCGATGAAGGTCTCGTCGGCAACTACTTGAACGACCCGCTTACGGGGCTGCCACCAGACCAGGACTATACACTATCGGAATACAGTTCCGCGCTACAGCTCGACTATGTGGCACCACCATCGATCGGCGTAACAGCCGGTGGACCCTACGGCGGCGGAATTCAGGGCGGAGTTGCCCTTTTCTTTAGTGATATGCTGGGGAATCACAACCTCGGAGTCATTGTCCAGGCCAATGGTACGTTTAAGGACATTGGTGGACAGGTACAGTATATGAATCGCGGACATCGGATCAATTATGGTGGATCGATTGGGCATATCCCGATTCTCTACGGAGGCTTCTTACCGGGGGGAAGGCTGGACCCCGAGACAGGCGATCAGTTATTGTACGGTCAGATTCGGCAGAGGATATATATCGATCAAGTATCTGGAATTTCATCGTACCCGTTTACTACAACCAGACGAATCGAATTCGGGCTCGGATTTGTCCGGTACGGATTCGATTACGAGGTGGATCGATACATCGTGGACCAGTTTGGCAATGTTCGCAGAGAGCGATCCGATTTGAATGATCAGGAGCCAGACCCCGTTTATTACGGAACAGCGAGCCTAGCATTTGTATCGGATTTCTCCTTTTTCGGATTCACATCTCCCGTACGGGGCGGTCGCAGGCGATTGGAAGTCACGCCATTTTACGGCTCACAGACTTATGTGAGATTGCTGGCCGATTTGAGACAGTACGTTTACATCAAGCCGTTTACATTCGCCATCCGCGGCATGCACGTCGGTAATTACGGCGCATCCGAGAATGGAGAAAACGAGCTCTTCACGAGCGAATACCTTGGATACAGTAACGGTAGGAGCTTTATTCGTGGCTACGGATTCGGAACGTTCGACGGGCAGGATTGCCGTTCGGGAACCATTGCAGAGTGTTTTGCCGAACAGGATCGCTTAATTGGCTCGCGCGTAGTGATGGCCAGCGCCGAACTTCGCCTTCCTCTTCTGGGAAGCAGTGCTTTTAGTTTGATTGAGTTTCCCTACTTGCCCACCGAGCTGACATTTTTCTTTGACGGAGGAGTCACATGGGACACGAATGATCTTCCGGTCCTCGAATTCAATACCGAGCATACCACCGACCGTATTCCGGTCTTCAGCGCTGGCGTCTCAACGCGATTCAACCTTTTTGGATATACGGTCTTGGAAATATTTTACGCCAAACCGTTTCAACGTCCGGATAAAGGAGCTCACTTCGGCTTCCAAATCGTGCCGGGTTGGTAAAGGGTAAAGGGCCGGATTGGTAAGAGCAGCCGAGTTAGAATCTAAAGGCGTAGGTCAACCAGATCTGCGCCTTTTCTCTTGATTATACTCTTACGAGACGAGGAGAGCCGTTTGCATCATCGTTACGGCGTGGCCCGAAAGTAGAACGCGTTCGCCCTGAATTTCCACATGGACAAAGCCTCCACGTCTAGACGCCTGGAATCCCAGAAGCTTGGTCTTGCCCAGCTTTTCGGCCCAGTATGGTCCCAGGCAACAGTGGGCCGATCCCGTTACCGGATCCTCGGCGACACCCGATCTCGGAGCGAAAAACCGCGACACAAAGTCCGCCTCCATGTCGGCCACTGCGGTCACCATTACACCTCGGATATCAACTTCTTCGAGCATGGTCACATTGGGTCGAATTGCCCGGACGGTTTCTTCATCTTTTACCTCTACCAGGGCATCCATTCGATTGGTACCGATGAAAATTGGATCCACTCCGAGCGCTTCCATCAGCCCTTCTGGCGGATCCGCTTCCTCCGGGGCTTCCGCTGGAAAATTCATCTCCAGCAAGCCGTCGTCCTGCTTACTCACATGAAGCTCTCCACTTAGCGTTTCGAATGTAATCACTTTATCGTGTGGTATGTTTTCCCGTTCGAACAACACATGTGCGGTCGCCAGTGTAGCGTGCCCGCATAGATCGACTTCAACAGCCGGCGTAAACCACCGGAGCTGATATCGTCCCTCCGGCCCATCGGGAACTGCAAACGCGGTTTCGGACAAGTTCATTTCAGAGGCGATGTGCTGCATCAAATCTGCACTGGGAAAACGATGGACAATGCATACGCCGGCTGGATTACCTGAAAAAGCCTGCTTCGTAAACGCATCTACCTGGTAAATCGTCATTCCGCCCCTCTCACAGGTCTATCAGAATTGTGATGACACTCCTTAGTCCTCGTAAAGATACACTTTTCGGTGTTCGGGGATTCTTTTCGCTTGTCATCATCAAAACCTTCTAGGAATCATCTCCTGAACCTATCTTCCGACAGGAATTTATTTTCTGCCCCAATGCATCCGCTGGTAAAAAATCTACTGTTTACGTTAAATCCGGAGAGCGCACACAACGTCGCTATCGGAGCTGCTCGATTCGCTCAGTCTGTTATGCCCCGCGTGATCGATTCGGTGTACTCCTACGCTCATCCGCGGCTTCACATGTCGATATTCGGGAAACAGTTTACAAATCCGATCGGGTTGGCGGCAGGATATGACAAGAACGCCCAGCTTATAACGTTTTGGAGGAAACTCGGGTTTGGCTTTGTCGAAGTCGGTTCGATTACCGCGAAGCGAAGCAAAGGAAACAAGCGTCCGCGAGCTTTTCGACTACCCGAGGACGAGGCACTGATCAATCGACTGGGCCTCAATAATCAGGGTGCAGCCAAGATCGTAGGCCGTATTGAACGTCAGGCGGGTATAAAGGCCTTCCCGGTTGGTGTTAGTCTGGCTAAGAGCAACGATCCGTCAATATCAAACGAAGCGGCTATAGAAGACTTTTGTATAAGTTTTCGGCTGCTCGCACCCTTTGCCGACTACATCGCCTTGAATATTTCTTGTCCGAATACGGCTGAGGGAAAAACGTTCGAGGATCCCAATTCGCTGGACGATTTGTTGAAGGCCCTAGCTGCTGAACGAAACGAAATGTCTCGGCGCCTCCCTATCCTGGTAAAACTGTCTCCTCCCTTGAGCGATAACTTTGTACTGGACAGTTTAATCGACGAGCTGGTCGTGGTATCGCTGGCACATGGAGTAAACGGCTTTATCGCTTCCAATACCGCGAGCGATCGGCAAAATCTTCAGACAAGCGCCGAGATCGTAAAATCTTTTGGAGAAGGGGGGCTAAGTGGCCCGCCCATCGAGTCACGGTCCACGCAGCTCGTTCGGTATCTGTACCAGAAAACGAAAGGGAAACTACCGATTATCGGTGTTGGCGGCGTAAACTCTGCCGAAACGGCCTACGCCAAGATCCGAGCAGGGGCATCTCTCGTTCAGCTTTATACCGGAATGGTGTACTACGGACCCGGGATCGTTCGTGATATTAAGCAAAACCTGGTGAAACTGTTGATTGAAGACGGTTTTTCGGCCATTTCGAAAGCGGTAGGGCTGGATGCTTGAATGGTAAAAAGATTGCCTTTTGAGTCGTATAGGATTACATTTTTGGCGCCTTTGAACGATTCCCCATCTTGGGTATGGCTGCAGTAATCGATTTCAAGACGGTTTCGGATCTATTCACGGGTCTTGCCGACCGGCACGCGGGCACGGATCGAGTCATTATGCGCTACCGCGACAAACAGTCGAAAGAGTGGTGCGACATCACATGGGATATGTTTCGGTCTGATGTGCGAGCCATGGCCGGGTTTCTTCTCGCGAAAGGCGTGCGCCCTCGCGATCGCGTGGCAATCCTTTCGGAAAATCGACCCGAATGGGCCGTCATGGATATGGCCACACAGATTCTGGGTGCGATCAACGTCTCCCTCTATACGTCCTTGCCGCCGGCCCAGGTGGAATATATTCTGAATGATTCAGGAGCAAAGATTTTTCTTGTTTCGACAAGGATTCAGTATAGGAAGGCTGTAGAAATTTTTGGATCGTGCCCCGCCTTGGAATTGGTCGTGACCATATCAGAACCGAAGAATGACCTGCCCGATCGCTTCGTTCTCTATGGCGACGCGATTGCCGAAGGACGCGGAGCCTTTCCAAATCATGAGTCGGAAATTCAGCAACTGACGAATCGCGTCTCGCCCGACGACATCTCTGCGCTCGTCTATACGAGTGGAACGACTGGGAATCCTAAAGGGGTTATGCTTTCTCATGAGAATTTCTGCACAAACGTGAAGGCGGCGCTCGAACGCATCCCTTTTGAACTTGACGATCGACATATTTCTTTTCTGCCGCTCTGTCACTCGTTGGAGCGGACCGCTGGATATACCGCTGTTTTGGCGTACGGAGGGACTATTAATTACGCTGAGAGCGTTGATACGGTTGCCCGAGATATGATGGAAATACGACCTCACGTGTTGCTTTCCGTGCCTCGACTGTACGAAAAGATGTTCAATGCGATCTCAAAGTCGTTTGAAGAGGGCTCGGCTATCAAACGGACTATTTGTCACTGGTCCATACGATCCGGGAAAAAATACATGGACGTCGTGCGATCCGGGAAAAATCCAGGTGTCGTACTGCGTACAAAGTATTCACTCGCTACGCGCTTGGTATTTTCCAAACTTCATGAGAAACTGGGAGGGCGGGTTCGAGTCGCCGCATCCGGTGGCGCGGCTCTTCCTGCCGAAATCGGAGAGTTTTTCATGGCGGCGGGCATAACCATTATCGAAGCATACGGACTGACGGAAACGGCACCCATCCTGACGATCAACCCAACGGATAAGCCTCGCTTCGGGACGGTAGGGCACGTAATTGGAGGGGTTACGATTGGTATTCAAGACCTCGAGAGTGGAGAAATTATCGGTCAGATCAGGGGTGAGGACTATCCAACCGATCTGAGTACAGAAGCGGGTGAAATCGTCGCCAAAGGTCCCAACATCATGCTGGGATATTGGAACGATGACGAAGCGACGAAAGAGGCCATCACCGAAGATGGTTGGTACCACACGGGTGATGTAGGTCGATTCGATGAAGGCTACTTACGGATCACAGATCGAATCAAACATATGCTTGTCTCTGCGGGTGGGAAGAATATCTATCCCGGACCCATTGAGGATGGTCTTAAGACGGAGCCGTTTATTGATCAGATTCTCGTAGTCGGAGAGGGAAGGGAGTATCTGACTGCACTGATCGTACCGGACGAAGATGTGATCCGAAGTTTCGCGAAGGAAAATCAACTCCCGGGCACGAAGTTGAATGAAATCCTCCGCGATGAAAAAATCGAGGCTGAGGTAAAAGGATTTCTGAGAGCGTATTCCATGAAAGCAGCCGCCCATGAGAAAATCAGAGGCTTCCGATTTGTGCCGGAACCGTTCAGCGTCGAAAATTTAATGATGAGCCCCAAGATGAGTTTGAAACGGAGGGTAATCGAGAAGAATTATGCTGACCTCATCGAGGAAATGTATGAAGGAGTAGTCTGAGGGGCTCTGGCCTAAAGGAACACAATATTGGAATGTGCATTTGAGCGCATCCTCGGGGTGTAGCGCAGCCCGGTAGCGCGCTTCGTTCGGGACGAAGAGGTCGTGGGTTCAAATCCCGCCACCCCGACAGCTAGGCGGTGAGGATTGGCAAGAAATGTTGCGACACTGAATTCGGTGGAATGGACTGCGGGATTCACGGAAGGCCGGAGGCCCGGAGTAAATCACCGCCACCCCGGTTAGCATGTCGATCGTCACGATCATTCGCCCCTGTTCACACTCTGGGTAAGCGATATTTTTTTCTCTAGCGCGGTTGCCTTAGGAAAGAGGATGTTGTTCTCCAAGTGAATGTGCTCGTGTAAATCGTTCTCGAATTCTTCCAACTCAGCGTACGCGACCCGAAATGTATGACAAGCATGATCTGGCGCTGTGTAGTCGTAGCTAAGTTTTCGAATCTTGCGCATGACGGATCCTGCGTTATCATGTTCGTGCTCCATCATTCGAATTGGGCTCCGTACCGTACCGAACTTTCGGGGTGCTAGCGTTTGCAAACTTCGATCAGCGTCTTCCATTTCTTTCACCAAAGGAAACAGCACCCGCTCCTCTTTGACCATGTGTTTCTGCATCTCAAGAGCGATCTCATTGAACAGGTCGGCAATTGACATAACTTCTGGATTTGCCACTCCGTGAACAAACGCAACCTATTGAGCGAATTCTTGCAGGACTGGGATGCTCTCGCTGACGTATGCGTGGTGGTGATTCGCGATGTAGTCTGCAAGAAAACCGAGATCCCACGAGTGCCAGTAAATGGATCACGTCTAATCAATTAGAACTCGGACTAGTCGAACCCCAGACTCTCCATACGCTTTTATTAGCGTATCGCTGACTTTTCCCTCTTCGTCATCCAGATTCACTGTAGAGATATGATCCACGCCGCACGCCTTGCTGATTTCTTCGATATTGAGCTCCCTCGCCTCCCTACCACGAGTGTCAGTTGAACTACCTGGGTGCGACTGGCCGCCGGAAGCGAGCGCCTTCCTATTGTCGGCGACAATAATCATCAGGTCCCGGTTGTTATGCGTCGCATTGCATATCGCTGGAATGCTCGAATGGAAAAATCCAGAATCTCCAAGAATGGCTATGGGAAATCCCTTGACCTTGGATCGCACCATCCCGTCTGCTACGGCCACGGCCGAGCCCATAGAATATTTCGCAGTAAGACGATTCGCTACCGAAACGAAACAACCAGGGTCTGCGACAAAAAGCGACTTGAGTCCCTCCTTTTCTGCAGTCCGCTCTAATACGTCAAGCAGTTCATCATAACGGCAGTTTTCACAGTGGTTCTTTATCGTTGGCCACTCGTCTTGCTCTGTTTCTTGACTGAACGAATTGGGTAAAGGAAGCTGGGGCAGGAGATGAATGAGCGCATTCTGAATCTCCCATCGAAAAAGTTCACCTGTTCTGCTGATCGTATGGTCGAGTGATCCGCGAACGCGAACCCGAATTTGATTTCTATGGGCTATAGAACAGATCTGGTTCTCCAAATACGGTTCGGTTTCCTCCAGGATCAATACCTCATCCACGCTTAAGAGGAATTTTGTCAACAGCGATTCTGGAAGTGGAAATAGCGTTGACAGTTTGAATACTCGGGCGTGGTTGAATAACTCTGATCCCCCTGCTTCCATGAGTTTTT
>SMXL01000167.1 GCA_004356385.1 Bacteroidota bacterium | reverse complement strand
TCGCAAGAGCGTCGCGCCAAGCATCACTCGCAAGAGCGTCGCGCATTGCGTCACTAGCTAAGGCGTCACGGAAAGCATCACTGGCCAGAGCGTCACGGAAAGCATCACTGGCCAGAGCGTCACGCAAGGCGTCACTCGCCAGCGCCTCGCGCATCGCATCGCTAGCCAAAGCGTCACGCAATGCGTCACTAGCCAAAGCGTCACGCAGTGCGTCACTCGCCAGCGCCTCGCGCAGCGCATCACTGGCTAACGCCTCACGAAATGCGTCGCTTGCAAGAGCTTCGCGGAAAGCATCACTGGCCAATACTTTTTGGAATTCCTCATTCTGGACAATCTCCAGAATTTCGGGATTCTGAAATATCGCCTGAATCTCCGGATTGTCGAGAATGACATCAGCGTCAGTTATTTGCTCGGAGCGATACCGCTCGGCTTTCTCAACTCCGGCAATCTTCTTATCGGGATCAGCCATTGTTCCCGCAATACTTGAATCTTCCGGCGGGAAGTCTGTAAATACTACGACGACAACGACCAAACCGATTATGAGTGCTACCGCCGCAATAATTTTGTTGCGAGACATAACATCCTCCATTCTTATTCAGTTATTTAGAGAGAGTAGTTGGATCGGTCTTCAGGGTTGGGTGATTCCCGATCAGTTACTACAAGTACAACTACACAGGTTAATTAGTTGAAACAGGTTTCACTGTTTTTTTTCACGGTTATTGCACTTTCCGGACCCACAGGGATCGCGTGAGAAGCGAACTACCGCCAGACGTGACATTGAAATTCATCTTACCATCGCCTTCGTACCCGTCCCGGACGGTCAGCGTCACATATTGTTTGAGTCGGCCTTCATCACTTGACATCGTCAGTTCACCATCTTCCGTCCTGGTGGTCAGACTACTGGAATTTTCTGCAATGTTCGTTCCGGTATAGCCCGTATAATCCAGATACTCTTCATCATACGTAATTCTAGCTGTGACTGGTCGACTGCTGTCCCACGTGAATTCAATGACAATCAGCGTTGCACTCCGGTGAACCTTTATCGAGCCATCCCGCTCATCTTCTTCCTCTTCTTCTTCGATGGCAAACTCGGCGATGGTTTCAAATCCGCTCAGGCTGACAGCACCAATCGAACCCAGGAATTGGTCTGTATTCGAACTTGAGGGGGGTGGCATAAGCACTGTCGATACGACGAATGCAACGATTAGGCCCAGTGAAAACGCATAGGCGAGACTCACGGGTTTAGGACTTTTAACTAGTGAGGCAATGCTCGCCCACCAAGACGTAGTCTCAGTAACTGAGGCATGTTCGGGTTCTCGTTCAGGAATTGCATTCATGATTGACGCTCGTAGTGTCGGTGGAGGTTCTATCTCTACCAGGGATTCTATAGCCAGTTTGACAGCTTGTAGCTCGTCAAAGCTTGCCCGTAACGTCGGGTTCTCCTCTATCAGATTCCGTAAATGTTCGCTCTCGGAGTCAGAGTTGAGTCCATCGACTTCCGCCTGGATGAGATTTAAATGTTGTTCGTTCATAACTCGGTTTTTAGACCTTTCTGGATCAATATTTTTCCGAGTCTCTGACGAGCACTATAGAGTCGCGATTTGACCTTTTGTTCAGTCAATTCCATGATGTATGCGATATCCTTGTAAGTGAACTCCTGATAGTGTCTAAGTATCAGAATCGCCCGGCTCTCCGGCGACAGGGACATCATCGCAGCACCAATTTGATTCTCGACATCCATTGCTACAGCACCGTCAAACGGTGTGGTTGGCGATAGAATAGAGTCTTCTGTCAGTTCGACCGATTTATGGAGCCGCTTTTTGGCATTCACAGCTTCATTTACTGCAATTCGGTACAACCAACTGAAGAATTGGTACCTCGGATTGTATGTCGACAGATTCTCGTACACTTTCAGAAAGACAGTTTGTGCTACATCTTCAGCATCGGGCTTATTTCCCACTACCCGATACGCGACATTGTACACGACTTTTTGATAACGATCTACCAGCTCCCCGAACGCATTCCGTTCTCCTTCGAGCGTGCGTGTGACCAATACCGTGTCAGCAGTGCTTGTCATAAGACTAACTGGTTGAAATACAATCCAATGGTCGAGAAGTTGGTTTCTCTCGCCGAGTAATTATTTTTTGAGTTGCTGACTGCATTCGCGATTATCGATTGCAGGATTTTATTCAATCTCGAATATCTGATCGAACCCAGCGTATTCGAAGACAAGCCTTACGTGCGGATTCATCCCCACAAGCTTAAGCGCATCACCCTCTTTCGACAATCGTTGCTGGGTATAAAGAAGCACACTCAGGCCAGCACTCGACACATAATCCAATTCGTCGAATCGAACGGAACACGAACCGTTAATAGAGTCAAAAACTTCGGAAGCTGTCGCCTGCTGTGACGCGTCGAAATGTCCCACGAGCCTTATTTCACTGTCGCTAACACGATGAATTTCAAACATGAACGCCTAAAGATTCTTTACTAATCGGATTCGAGTAACTCTCTTTTTGTATTCGTAACTCACCTCATCCATGAGGCATTTTACGAGGTGGATACCCAGGCCGCCAGGTCGCCGATCTTCAAGACGTGCTGACGTATCAACAGCTTGAAGGTCCGTCAAATCAAAGGGTTCTGAATTGGTATCAACGAGTCGAATAATCAGTTTGGAGTTATCCTTCTCAAGACCGACCAGAATCGACTCGTCACTGCCAGCACCGTACTTGATCATGTTGGTGAAAAGCTCCTCAACCGCCATGTTGACGGCAAAAGAGGTTTTTTCATCCAGAGATAAAGTGTCCGAAGCTCCTTTGAGAAAGGAGACAATTTCGCTCAGGCTGTCCAGGGTACGAGAGAATGTTCGCTCCATGTATGGTGGGTGAACGAAACGAACCGGGCCATCGAAATCGACGCCCAGGTAGTCGTATGAATGAGTACGAAGCCTTCAATGTAGCCTAATTCAGAGGAATTTACAAAGATTCCGTGAAGCGATGCATGATCTGTCTTGCATGTCTATAACCCACTTATTAATGTTCGGAAGCCGGGACCAGACAAAATCACAGGAAAACTGAAATGAGCTATGGATGACCAGTGGATGATTCGCGGAGCTGAATTCACGAACTGTAACTGCGCATACGGCTGCCCGTGCCAGTTCAATTCGCCCTCTACCAATGGCCATTGTGAGGCCGCAGTAAGCGTCCGAATAGATGAAGGCTATTTCAACGACACGCGCCTCGATGGCCTGTGTTTTGTTATGCTGCTTCAGTGGCCCGGTGAAATCGCCGAAGGGAATGGAGCGTTTCAGGTCATCATTGATGAAAACGCTTCACCGGAGCAGCGCGAAGCCATTCGTAAAATATCGACCGGTGAGTCAACCGACCCCGGTGCCACACACTTTGCTGTTTTCAATAGCACCATGTCGACTATTCACGATGCGTTATCCGCGTCAATCGAAATGAAAATAGACGTAGACGAGAGACAAGCCCGTACGATCGTAGAAGGTATCGTCAGCTCCGTCGGTACTCCCATCGTGAACCCTTTTTCCGGCAAGAACGACCGGAAACGTATTCATTTGCCGAACGGCTTCGAATACACTTATGCAGAGATGGGGTCTGGCACTTCGAACGTCACGTCGGATATTCAGATGGACTTGGCAGACAGCTACGGCCAGTTCAATGTCCTTCACATGAATCAGAATGGCGTTATCCGGGATTAGTTTGAACCGGTATGTAGAATAATGTCTCTCTCTAAGCGATTGCCCCGACGCGACCAGGTGGCTATCGCTGTCTCCCTTGCAGGAGTAACGGTACTCGCTTGGCTTTATCTGTTCGTATTGGCGGGGCGAATGTCGGACTCAATGACCGACGAAATGTCCATTATGCAAATGCCCGGGTGGGATATTGCCTATTTCGTGTCCATGTTCCTGATGTGGGCGATCATGATGATCGGAATGATGGTGCCTTCAGTCGCCCCTGCGGTGCTCATCTATGCGGGCGTAGCTCGAAAGGCTCGGTCACGTGACCAGACAATAGCACCTACTGGTGCATTCGTAGCTGGCTATCTGACCGTTTGGATCTTTTTTAGTGCAGCTGCTACTTCGGCGCAGTGGGGGTTGGCGAGCGCCGCCTTGGTGTCTCCCACCATAGTGTCCGGTAGTAAATGGCTCAGCGCTGGACTCCTATTCGCGGCCGGTATTTACCAATGGCTCCCCATCAAGAACCGATGCCTCCATCAGTGCCGTTCGCCGATTGAATACCTTTCGAGCCGTTGGAAAAAGGGGTACGTTGGAGCGGTCAAGATGGGAGTCGGGCACGGCCTCTACTGCCTGGGATGCTGCTGGGTGCTGATGGCTCTGTTGTTTGTTGGCGGCGTCATGAATCTATTTTGGATAGCGCTTATCGCCGCATATGTCCTTATCGAAAAAGTACTCCCGTTTGGCGAGATTACCGCGCGGGTGATGGGCGTATTGATGATCGTAGCCGCCATGATTGTTCTGGCTACCGGCTAAAACACTGAAGAATCGGAGATTGATCATGCAGACCTGGTTTCAAATCGCAACTTCGAAAGATTGCACCAGGCGTGCTTTGGGCTACGCGGTCGTCGTCGGAATTATCCTGATATTGATCAACCATGTAGACGCACTCATACGTGGTGATATTGATACGGTCCGGGTGCTCCAGATGGGGCTCACGATTCTGGTGCCGTATACGGTTTCCACCCTCTCCAGTGTTCAGGCGCTTATGAAGGCGCGAAAACAATCCTCAGATAGATTACCGAGAACGGGGAAAACCAGATGACAGTCAACAAAACAAGTTTCCAGGCATGATTCTGGGCCCATCTTAGCGATCAAAGGCGAGACCGTATCGAACGCCCAGTCTATTCGTTTGAAGCCATGTAGCTTTCATGCGCGACGACCCCTTCCTCACTCGATAGCAGAACATTTCGAACCATACCCTTCCCTTCGAAACGGTACCTGAGTCCGACAATATCACCGATACTTTCTTCATACGTGACCTCGTACACCAGCTGACGATCAATCGAGATCGATATTAGGCCATCATCTCCCCGGATTGAGATGTGTTGCCACATCGAAAGATCGATGCCAAGGGAACTCAGGTCATTATTCCGACCCGGTATCTCACGTTCGCTGGCAAGAAGATTCAATTCGGCCGTACATCCGGGAATACTGAAAGGAATCACGATTCGTCCGTGTTGACCAATCAGAATAATTTGACTGTTTTTACATACTGCACGGCCTGGATCTGTTTCAATTCGAATATCAGAACTGAGCGAAAACATTAAGTCGGAGACACCGCGAAAACCGCCCACGTTGAAATAACTCAATACCGATTGTCCGTTACTGATCGGCAAGTCGTTGGCCTCTAGCCACTCGTCTGACGCTTGTAACACATCACCCGAATCCTGATCTATCGGGACGTATATGGGGATCGGTCCGTCCTGCTCGATCAACGCCATCCATCCGTCGGTGGGGATGACAAGGGCGTGCTCTCTCAAAACAGTTTCGTCCGCGATCAATTTGGACCAGAAATGACCCGGATAGTAGTAAATGGAAGTAAACTCACTCCCATTTTTTGAAATAGAGTATCGCAGCCTGCTATCCCAAGACTGTTGAATGAAGAAGCTATCAGCGTCGACCCCTGTCAGCAGATAGCTGAATACGACCGAGTTGGGTATTCCTTCAGAGACCATTCGGCTTGAGAATCGAATATTCGCGAGGGT
>SMXL01000166.1 GCA_004356385.1 Bacteroidota bacterium | reverse complement strand
TGGAAGTCCCAACGCGCAACAGTAATCCTGGCACATGGGTCAAGTAATGCGCGAAGTCTTCCGCACCCATGCTAGGACGGGGAATTTCAAAAATAGCTTCCGGGCCGTGGGTTTCAAGAATAGCCTCTTCGACCAGTTTTGCGAGATCCTTGTCATTGATGACGGGGGGTGCCCCATTATCAAAATCGACCTTTGTCTGAGCGTCGTGCATCTTACCGAGTTCGGTCGCTGTTCGCACGATCTGCTCGCGAATATGCTTCCGGTCATCATTCTCCGTACAACGAACCGTTCCTCCGAGCTCAGCGATTGCAGGAAGGACATTATAGGCTTCACCAGCGTGAACTCTGCAGATCGCCAGCACGGCACTGTTTCTTGCGTCCGTCACCCTCCTTATCAGTTGATAAAGGTCGGCCATGATCTGTGTGGCAATCCAGATCGTATCTACAGACTGATGGGGCCTCGCCGAATGCCCGGTTGTTGGCGCCATCACCCTGATTCGAAATCGATCTGCAGATGCAGTGATCGGCCCCGCCGCGAGACCAAATTGGCCAACCGGAAGCGTCGGATCTACGTGACACGCGAATACCGCTTCAACGCCCTCCAGGACGCCTTCTTCAATCATTAATGGCGCCCCGCTCGGTATGCCTTCTTCGTTAGGTTGAAAGAAAACGCGTACGGATCCATGGATTAAGTGCCGGAGTCCAGAAAGAAGGAGCGCCACACCGATCGCGATTGTTGTATGGGCATCGTGTCCGCAAAGATGGCCCAGGCCTGAATTCGTGGACGCATATGGAACGTCTTTCGTGTCTTGAATGGGAAGGGCGTCGATGTCGGCCCGATATGCGACCATCGGACCCGGATGTTCGCCCTCGATATCCACCCAAAGTCCTGTTTCCGCAAACGGACCCTGTACATTCAGTCCGTGCATTTCGAGAACTTCACGAATAAAGCGCGATGTTTCAAACTCCGCGAGCCCAATCTCCGGGTTTTTATGTAGATGCCGACGAATTGAGGTCAACAGGGGAGACAGACTCTGCGGTACAGCGGATAAATCTGTCATCTGATTCAGCTCGCCCAATGGAGGTCCTATCAGTCGTTGAGTCTCAGTCATAAGAACGGATCGATGGCTCGAATTAGAATTGGTTAACGTAGATGATCCATATAAAAATATTCAAGCGCGCAATATAATCTTGTGGAGCGTATCAACGTCAATATGCTACATCGCTTGGCGCAGTATTGGTTGAAAAAGGGCAATTATTATACCAGACCAAATCGCTTTCGAAAGAACCATTCAAGGCTCATGAAGACCAAAATTGCGAATAAAAAGGGTAAATATCTCCATAATCGAGTTTCACTCTCTATGGTCCTCGTAGCTGGCTGAAACGAGGATAGTGTAGACAGCAACTCCGGCAATCGATCGAGTTGATCCATGGTCAACGTGAATCCACCGGACCGAGAGGCGAGCTGGCGCATGAGACGCACGTCTGCATAGGGATTCCGGAACTCGATCGACAACGCGCCCACCGAAAAACTGCCACGATCTCGACCCAGTTCTCCTGTGTCTCGTGTGGCTCTTGCTTCGTAGGAATACGTTCCGTCAGGAAGCGTTCCGATATCGACGCGATACTGTCCGTTTCCAAGACTCTGCATGGTGTAAGGGAACTGCTCTCCATTCGGAAATCGAATGTCCAACAGGACGGAGACGTCGCTGATCGGCTGAAGGTTTTCGTTGTAAACCTGTCCCCCGAAAACGACGGGATCGCTTTCATCCAAAAGAGACTCGACCGGGGCTACACGGACTAGTCGGTCATCCTCGGCCGTAACCAACCATTGTATGAGATTGGCAAATAACTCGGTCCATCGGACCGCATCGTCCTCCAAATCTTCCGGGACATTGTTCCAGCGCCAGAATCCGGTCGCCAGGAGCGCAGCCGAGCGTTGAGTCCCGTTTTTATCCACTACCAGAATCGGGTCGTCGATGGAAATTCCTCTGATTTGAGTGGTAGCAAGTATACTCGCCGTTGGCGACGCCTCCCAGCGAGTCTGGTTCAACGCGAGAGGCGGAAGGGAATTCCACCGCTGAACATTTCGGCGATCGGAGATCTCAAAAACAGAGTGCCGAGTGGCTTGTTCGGTGGGTTCAAACCCGCCTTCAACGAAACCGGGCCTGATAACCGTCGGTCGCGCAGGGAGAACGGATGAAAGATTTCTCTGAATAGAAACGAGGTCACCCACTCGGTCTGATATGAAGAACAGGGGAGTACCTTGCTCGGCCTTCGCTACAAGTAGGTCGATTTCCGACTGAGGAGTGTTCGACGACGGATACCCGATCAGTACGATCAGATCTACATCCTCCAAATCGCTCGGAAACGCGCCCTCATAATATCCGGCCGTGCCGTTATTTTTTTGAGTCAGTACAACGAGTTTTGTATTCGGGTCGTCTGACAACAGTCGACGTGTTGCCGATACGTCGGGCGATGGAGCCCCCGCCACTAATAAAATGTTCTTCTCTCTCTCTAGAATCTGAAGCGAAAAAGACTCTCGATTATTCCGATACGTCAATTCTCCGTCGAATCGAGTGATGTCGATACGGTACTGAAACAGACCCACAGAATCTGGCACGAAAGAGAGATCAACGGGCAGCTCCGACCCGGAAGGAGGAAGGGTGATTCTCTCGGAGTCCAACAGCGTGCCGCCCCTTGAAAGGGAAATCTGGAGTGGTGCGACGCCAAACCCCTCGTTTCGAACTCGGACGCGAACCGGCACTTCGCGGCCTATATAAGACAGGTCATTTGTGATCACCTGCTGGATCCGGACATCCTTTTGGGCGGTGGAATCTCCAACCGTCATCGTGATAATCGGGACGGGAAAAAGATCAGCCACATGTTCCGGATTACGCCCGCCATTGTGTCTTCCGTCGGAAACGATAAGAACTGCTCCGAGAGGTTCGTTTTCGAGAGCTATCCGAACGTGATCCAGGGCGTTTGACAAATCCGTTCGCGAGCGATTCGATTTCAAAGAATCGAAAGAACTTGTAGACCGCACATCCTGACCGAACCCAAAGATTTGACTCCGCTCACCTGATGTTGCCGATTCAATCCGTGACAGGAGTTCAGTAAATCCACCACCCGCGTCCGAATCAGTTGAATCGGAAAAAGCGAGTGTCATGCTTTCGCTCTCGTCAACAAGAACAGCCAGGATAGGCTTTTCAGTCCTCTCTGACACACGCTGAATAAGCGGTTCAGCGAGCAGGAAAAAGACGATAAAAAGGATTAGGAATCGAAGGCCACCGAGGAAACCGCGTCTCGTGGAACTCAATTCCGGCACGGTATCACGATACACCCAGAAACTGGCTACAGCCGCGAACAGAGCGGAGGCCACCAGGAGCAGAATGGAATAGGTGAAGGTGAGATTCATGGCCAGGCCGGAGGAGAATAGTTAGAGGTAAGGGAAGATTAACCACCCCAGGTATACGCAGAAAGCCGCGATCAGAAACGCACCCTCAAGTTTTGAGATCGAACTCCGGAATCGTGCGATGGGATATAGAACGAAGGCAAATGCGATCATGACCGGGAAGTGCTGTGTAATCGAGATGGGCTCGACGGCCATGGGTCGGATCATCGATATCATACCAACTACGAACAAAATGTTGAGCATATTACTGCCCAGAACATTTCCGATCGACATGTCTGTTTCATTCTTCATCGCGCATACCACGCAGGCTGCCAGCTCGGGAAGGCTTGTTCCAATCGCGACGATGGTCAGACCAACGACGACGGGATGAATATTCAGTCCATGCGCAATTTCGACGGCCGATATTACCATCAAGCGGGCTCCGAAAGTGAGTCCGATCATCCCACCAAGTAGAAAGAGGATTTTCTTCTGGTTGGACAAGTGGCCATTTCCGAGAGGAGACTCTCCAGTTTTAGCTGTCATCTCCATGGATGATGGCGATGCAGTCCCTTTTCCATTTTCGCGAATGTGTCGGCGTCCATCGATCACCAGAAAAATCATCAAGGCCATCAGCCCAAACACGAGAATTCCTCCATCGACGCGCGAAATCAAACCGTCCGCGGCGAGCGCATAGAACAGGAGAGAGGTAGCGATCATGAGTGGATATTCCTTCCGAAGGACTTCCCGACTGACCACCAGCGGCATAAGTACAGCACTGACTCCCAGAATGAGACCGATGTTTGCGACGTTGGAGCCGATGATGTTGCCTATCGCGAGCGCGTCTTCACCGACAAGTACGGCAAAGAAGTTGAGGACAAACTCAGGCATGGAAGTGCCCATAGCGACGACCGTCAATCCAATTACCATCGGGCGGATGCCGAATTGAAAGGCGATACTGGATGCTGCTTTGACGAGCCACTCCGCCCCGAAATACAGGATTACAAGGCCTGCCACAAAGAGGATAAACTGGAAAACCATACGGCAAAGCCGGAGTGGTCGTTAAGGAAATGAAGTTGTGCGGATGATCGATCAGCTGTTCCGATGGAGCGCCTTTCCGGAGAAGTACCCCGGGAGCAAATCGTTAACGTCTGCTTCTTCGGCATCTCGAATTCCGCGATCCATCCAAACTGTCGCCTTTGGGGCAAGTTCCACCATGATCTGCCGGCAGGCCCCGCATGGCGAGGCTTGGTCATCCGTTGGACAATTCAGGTAAATCTGGGCAATATCCAGGAGCCCAAATGTAACCGCTGTACCAAGGGCGTTCTTTTCAGCGCACACAATTTGCTGCCAGTCTGGATGTTCAACGTTTACGCCTGGGATCAGGCGTCCATCGGCTAGCTCGACGAGTACGCCGACAGGGAACTCCGATTCAGGGATGATGGCGTGCTGGCTCAGTTTTCCAGTCTGAGCAAGCGCGATTTTCGTAGACCATTCACCTGGACGGGCTATCATCGGGTCGATGACCGATCCGGGAGCTGGAAGGCGTGTGATTCTATCGCTTTTGAATAATCGATCTCCGACTCTGGAAAATGGTCGGAGAGGGTGTCCGCGGAGGAACGCGAGGTCGGCTTCCGAGGGCGCAGTGCTAAAGGAGACCGCAGCGATATCGATTCGGCCCAGCGCGGCAGCCGTACTGAATGCGTTGGCAAGGGCAGGAAGCGATAAAGAGAAGGATGCGTTTTCTACTCGGACGCCCGGGATGAGCGTCCCATTCTCGAGTAGTAGCACGCAGGATCTAGGGCGTGACGAATACGGGACATATGATCGCCCCGCGTATTCGTCGGCAACTTGGGCGAGGGCGATTTCAATATCGTTGGGGGGTGAATCGTTCAATCCGAGACAGCCTTGGGATCGTATTTCGAAAGAGAACCCTAAGATAGACAAAACGTCCAACGCGCGGTCGGTACCACGAGGCCTGAAGGTTGTCAAGCGACGTCAGATAATACGTCAGAGCACAGAATCATTTTGCGGAGAAAAAGGGGATATGGTAGCTTAGCGAAACATGCCGGGGTGGCGGAATGGTAGACGCAACGGACTTAAAATCCGTTGGGCAATATGCCCGTGCGGGTTCGAGTCCCGCCCTCGGTACGGATGATTATGGACCTGAATTGGCAAATAGGGCAGATAATGGGTCGTGTCGTCGAATGGAGATCCATGGTTGAGTAGCCTGTTATTTTGCAAGTTAATGCAAAGAATTGCCGATCCTTCGGTAACATTTCGGTAACAAATCAGATTAGTTCATTGGCAGGTCTGCGAATGCTCTATCAACTGCCCTTCGAGTTTGTTCGGGCGCAAGACTTGCATACTTCTCAGTTACAGCAATTGTACTGTGACCAAGAATCGCCTGAACGACGGAAAGGCTTTCCCCTTGCATTACCAACCACGATGCGCCGGTATGTCGCAACGAGTGAAAATGGACCACCAACTTTCGCCTTGCGGTGACGAGGCATCGAGGCGGAAAACGAGGAGAAAAGATCCTGGAGGGAGACGTGCGGCACAGACTGATTTCTCACAGCGATATGCAACTACTGCCGTAAGTATCAGGCACCAAAAACCGCTTC
>SMXL01000165.1 GCA_004356385.1 Bacteroidota bacterium | reverse complement strand
TTCAATCCCACCACAACGATCACTTACCTGCTCCAAGAAGCCCAACACATCCAGGTCTCCGTCTGGGACCTTTCCGGGCAAATGATCGCGATGCTCGTTGATGCTCGCAAGGAGCAAGGTGAACATCAGGTTCAGTTTGAAGCCATCGACCTGCCATCAGGCACTTATTTTGTTCGAATGAAGACCATTGAAGGGGTCCAGACGCGGCAGATTATTTTGATGAAATAGTCAGAACGAAAGCCACCAACCGTCGAATTCAGATCTAAATGGAATCCACTGATCGATCTCATCCCACTTCCGCAGCACCCGGGCCGTTTATTCCGGCTTCGACATCGCTACCCGAAATCACGTTGAAAGCAGTGGTGTTGGGTGTTCTCCTCTCAGCCATTCTGGCTGCTGCCAACGCCTATTTGGGCTTAAAAGTGGGTATGACCGTTTCTGCATCGATTCCGGCTGCCGTCATATCGATGGCGCTGTTGCGGCTCTTTCGCGAGCATAACATTCTCGAAAATAACATTGTGCAGACCGCGGCGTCCGCCGGCGAATCGCTTGCTGCGGGCGTCATATTTACACTGCCTGCGCTCATCATGCTTCAGTACTGGCAGGGATTTGAGTTTCTACCGACCATGGCCATTGCGCTCAGCGGCGGAATTCTGGGTGTTCTCTTTACTATTCCGCTTCGTCGTGCCCTGATTATAAAGGCCGATTTGCAGTTTCCTGAGGGTGTGGCAACGGCGGAAATCCTTAAGGCAGGGGAGAAGGGTGGAAAAGGAGCCAAAATTATTGGAATGGCCGCGCTCTCGGGCGCCTTTTTGAAATTGTCTCAGACCGGACTGAAACTGGTTGCGGGCAAGACCGCAGGCTCGGTCACCATTGGAGGCGCGATTTTCGGGATGGGGACAGAACTGGGTGTGGCCTTGCTCGGAGTTGGATACATAGTCGGTCTTAACATCGCGATTCTTGTCTTTGCAGGTGGATTGATTTCTTGGTTGTTTGGCATCCCGATCTATTCGGCGGTCGTCGATCCCGCGACTCTTCAGGGGGTTACCGGCGGAGCAACCGGATATGCGGCCGCGGAAGAAATCTGGAGCGAGCAAATCCGCTATCTGGGTGTCGGCGCAATGGCCGCCGGTGGAATTTACGCGCTTCTGTCGCTGTGGACACCCATTAAAGAGGGTATACAGTCGTCGCTCGAAGCGATGAGAGCCAACCGGGACGGCCGCGAAGTCGAGGTTCTTCGTACCGAGCGCGATACCCCGTTCAAATACGTTCTTATCGGGACCGCAGCACTGGCCATTCCCATATTGGGTGTCTTTCTGGGCGTCATAGACCGCGGCGAGCTCGGAATCACGACGGGCCTGTACGCCACCACGATTGGTTTCGGGGTAATTTTTTCTCTTATCGCTGGTTTTGTTTTCTCGTCCGTGGCCGGCTATATGGCCGGTCTCGTCGGGTCTTCCAATAACCCGATTTCCGGTGTTACCATTGCCACCATCTTGTCGATCTCTCTCATCTTATTCATCCTCCTGGGGTCCCAGATCGACTTTGCGATTGACGCATCCAAAGCAACTGCTGCGGCTGCGACAACCATTTTGGTTGGTGCTGTAGTCGCCTGTGCAGCGGCGATCGCTGGAGACAATCTTCAGGATTTAAAAGCCGGTTATCTCGTGGGCGCTACACCCGTCAAGCAGCAGATTATGCAGATTGTGGGTGTGGTAGCGGCAGCTATTGTGATCGCACCGGTCTTGCAGCTTCTGTTTACCGCGTACGGCCTTGGTGATGTCTTTCCGAGAGCCGGGATGGATGTGTCAGAGGCTCTGAAAGCTCCGCAGGCAACCCTGATGAGCTCAGTGGCGGAAGGCGTGTTCACCAGGAATTTGCCGTGGACCATGATCTGGAGCGGTGTCGCCGTGGCTGTCATTATTATTGCTGTCGATAAATATTTGGAATCCAAGGGAAGTACGTTTCGGACTCCTGTACTTGCTGTGGCCGTTGGTATTTATCTTCCCATCGAGTTGACCGTACCGATTTTCGTAGGTGGAATGGTAGCCTGGGCGGTAACTCGACGTGTGAATACAGCGTTCGGCTCAGATCCGGATCGAGCTGAAGAAGAACGAGAGAAGGCCAGTCAGCGCGGCCTGCTGTTCTCGTCGGGATTGATTACGGGAGAGGCACTCGTCGGAATTCTGCTCGCCGTGCCATTTGCTGCGTCGCAGAGCACGGATGTTCTTCGTCTTGCTCCGGAAGGATTTGAGACCTTTGCCACGGGTCTCGGATTGGTCGGCTTTGTACTCTTTTGCACGTGGCTGTATCGAGTAGCCAGAGGAACCGTTTAACGGAAATTCCTGGAAATCCCCCTTCAAAACATGTCCCATCCATGAAACTCACCTATTTCGGACACTCTGCTTTTCAATTCGAAATGGGAGGCGCGAACATCTTGCTGGATCCCTTCATTACCGGGAATATGCACGCGGACGGTGTAGTGGTCGCCGAGTCCCTGTCGCCTGATTTCATTCTCCTGACGCATGCACACGGGGACCACTGGGGTGATACAGCCGATATCGCCGCCAGATCGGGGGCGACGGTCGTTGGTAATTTCGAAATCACGCAGTATCTCACTTCGAATCACGGGCATGAGAACGTGCAGCCTCTAAACACGGGAGGGGCCTGGACGTTCGACTGGGGTAGAGTTACGCAAACGTACGCCCGGCATTCGTCCGCTTTTCCCGACGGTACGTATGGCGGAAATCCGAACGGGTATATGATAGAGGCGGAAGGGAAGGTTATCTATGCGATGGGAGACACGAGTCCGTTCTCGGAAATGGAGTGGTTGGGAAAGGATTACGATATTGATATCGCGCTGATGCCAATAGGGGATTGTTTTACGATGGGACCCTCGGCGTCAATCAGAGCAGCCAATATGATTCAGGCGGCGCTCACGATCCCCATTCATTACAACACGTTTCCGCTTATCGAAGTCGACACATCAGAGTGGTTGGACCTCATGTCGAATGCGGGCCACAATGCGAGGGTATTGACCCCAGGTGAAACCATCGAGGTCTAGGAGCGAAACCAACTCTTCCAAGACGCGTCCAATTTGAACAGGAGGCCGAGCTCACGGAATAGTCCGAAATTTTAAAATCATTCCATTGCTTCCCCGTACGGTAAATAATGCTCAGAATCGTGTCAGGACGATGAGATCCTATCGTCGGCTATTGCTTGTTTTCTCGATTGCGGCGGTCGGTTCAATCTGTTTGACAGCCAGCGCTCAGAGACCCATGCAGGTTTTCGATCCGTTTTATCACGGCGAAAAAGCTGAGCGCGTGTTTTTCGACAAATATGCGGTCACAGGAGAACTCTCTTATCGTCCGGCCGGCCTGTTGAGGAGCGACAACCTTTCTTCATCGAGTGTGCCCACGACGGGTTCGGATCCGCTTGGTCTGAGCCTTAATCTGGACTACCGCCTCGCTAGTGGATTCAATCTGGGGTTCTTTGTGGACGCCTCTGGAAATACGGCCTCAAACAGTCTTTCGGTTAGTTGGGTAACCCTTAAATATTTCAGGAGACAGGAAAACACGGACTATGCCATTCGACTGGCAGTGGATCCGTCCCTGGATGGCAGATCGGGATTTCCACAGACCGATCTCGCGTTCCTTTACGCATCGTCCCTCTCACCCACTCTGAGATCTGATTTTGGAGTCGGGATACGCCGCGTTCAAATCGGATTTCAACAAATTATCCCGATTGATGCACCGCCCATTGACCCGGACGCGCCCAGTGTGTCCCAAGCGGTTCCGGATCGTGAAATTTTGCGTTCACGGGCCCATGGGTGGGAAGTCCATATGATGTCCGGGTACAGCCTGCTGTTCGATCCTGCTGGAAGCAATTTGTTCTTTTCCTTCATTGGAGAAGGCGGGCAGTACGATCTCGTGGAGTGGACCGTTGCCAATGCAGGCGCCGAAGAGCGCCAAAGAAAAACCACCAAATTCAGCGGCGGTGTTATATGGGTCAGATCAGGACTCGAATTTGATCGACCTGGATACCAAATTTCCCCATTTCTGAGTATACCACTAAAGCAATGGACGCCATCCGGAGACGACTATCCCAGGGCAAGAGCGCATATTGGAGTTCGACTGATGATTCGCTGAGTCGCCTGCGATGATCATCGGTATTCTCTCTGACACGCACGGGTACTTCCATCCATCTATTCTCTCGGATTTTCAAGACGTAGACCTCATTCTTCATGCCGGGGATTTTGGCTCAGAGGATGTTCTGATCGAGCTAGAGACTATCGCACCCGTTCGAGGGGTATTTGGAAACGTTGACGGATTTGAGCTGCGAACTTCTCTTCCCGAACACAACCGATTCGAAGAAGAGGGCGTAACTTTTTGGATGACGCACATCGCAGGCCGACCCGGTCGCTGGCAGAATGAGATGGAGTCCAGATTAGGAAAGGATCCCCCGGGCGTTTTTATTTGCGGCCACAGCCATATTCTCCAAATTGAACGGGTCGATCGTCTGGATGGAATGTTATTTATCAATCCCGGGGCCGCTGGGCGCCAGGGTCTTCACAAGGTAAAAACGTGCGTGAGACTGACGATTTCGAACGGAAAAGTAGATCAAGCAGAAGTGATTCATCTAGATGAGTAACTTGGGGGCCCCACTGAATAATCAGCGTTCCTGAAATATGGGCGAAAACGAAATGGCAGAATCGTCGATAGATACCCGGAGAACGGACCGATTCGACCTCAGAGCGCTCTACGAGACGAGCCAACTGCTCAGCGCATCACTCGATCTGGAGTTCGTGCTCAGCAACCTTCTTTTGACGGCCATGAGTAAGCTCCTCGTGACCCGAGGCAGCGCCCTTGTTTTTGATCCGGTGATGGATGCTTACAAGATTGCAGCGTCGAAAGGCATTTCAGACCTGAAGAAGGGCGAGTATTTCTCCGTTTCGGGAGTGAACATGAAGGAGCTGATGTCCGGGGACGACGTCCCCGCTGAGCTTGCTGCGCACGGAATCGCACTCGTCTTCCCCGTCGCGTTCGGGCATCGGGAAATTGGTCTGATTGGTCTTGGCCCCAAATTTACGAAGCAACCGTTTGGCGACCAGGAGCTCGAATTCATGCTTTCGCTTGTGAATATGTCTTCTTCTGCCGTGCATAATTCGCTGATGGTGGAAGAGCTTAAGCAGGCCAATCGGGATTTGGACGGGAAAGTTCAGCAACTCAACACGCTGTTCGATTTATCGCAGGAATTCAATTCGACCGTAGACAGGGATCAGCTAGTAAAGCTCTTGACGTTCGCTCTCATGGGACAGATGCTCGTCCAGAAACACGTTTTTTTACTTCGAACCGAGGATGGCGCTGAGGCTGACACGGTTGAAGGCACCGATATTCATGTCGTGACTGCAAAGGGAGTCAAACGTTCGGTTTTTTCAGAACCCGTGATTGCCTCCTTATGCGCATTGCAGGAACTGCTTTTGATCGATGACGAAGAAGTACCCAAAGAGTGGCAGACGCTCAAAGAAGCCGGGATTGCTTTGGTTTTGCCGATCAAGCAGAAAGGGGAAACCTGCGCCATGCTTTGTCTAGGTAAAAAGATGACGGGTCAGGGGTATCAGCCCGATGAAATAGAGTTTCTTTACGCCCTGGGAAATTTGGCATTTGTATCTCTTCAGAACTCCTATCTGGTCGATCAGCAACTTGAAAAGAAGCGACTCGAAGAGGAAATGCGCCTGGCCCGAGAGATCCAGGAGCGACTTCAGCCTTCGGAAATTCCTGAGTTGGCGTCTTTACAAACTGCTAGCATGGCTATTCCTAGTCGCCACGTAGCAGGCGATTATTTCGATGCCATCATGTTGGGTGAAGGCAAACTGCTTTTTGCCATCGGGGATGTGACCGGGAAAGGAATGCCTGCGTCGCTGCTGATGTCCAATCTTCAGGCCTGTCTGCGTGTACTCGTTCCGATGGATGTGAGTCTGGAGGAGGCCGCAGCTCACATCAACAGAGTGATTTCCGAAAATACAGGCTCCGATAAGTTCATTACGTACGTACACGGTATCTATGACGAAGAAACCAGGATATTTGAGTATGTGAATGCAGGGCACAATCCGCCGACACTGGTCCGGGCCAACGGTGATATTGAATTGCTGGAGACAGGTGGGTTACTACTCGGTGTGATGGCTGATGCAGTTTATGAGCGAGGATCCGTTAAGCTCGAAACGGGCGATGTGCTTTTTTTATTTACCGACGGTGTAACGGAGGCGATGAGTCCTGAGGAGGAGGAATATGGCGAGGAGCGCTTGGAGAAGCTTCTTCAGGAAACTCGGCATCTGACCGCATCCGAAATTTTGAATGCGGTTCGAGAAGACATTCGCGTGTTCACGGATGATGTCCCGGTTCTTTCTGATGATATTACTATGATCGTCATCAAGTCGGTCTAGAGACGAAGTCACTAAAGGTCTCGGGGAGCGGGCTACCGAACTCGGCGTGACGGGAAACTCACAGGACTTTCGTTCCCGTCTGTTCCAACGGATGCCACACCGAACAGGAAATTGTCAATGACGATACCTTTAAGCGTGTAACGAGTCTCTTTGCCGACGAATCTGGCGTGCTGCCACTCGGGCGCGGTCGTATCTCTCCAATACACGACATATCCTGCCAGATCCGGGTCTATAATTTCATCCCACTCTAACGTTGTGGAGGGTCGAACGGCCCCACCAATCCCGACGTTGGACGGCGCAGGTGGCGCCCAGGCTATTCCGGCAATCGTAATCGCATTAACCGCGGTCAATTTTGATGCGTACTCGAAGTTGACGCCTTCGATGACATCTCCGTATTGGATGCCGTTCTCCTCACGCAGGTCCTGGTGTTGCCGGGTATAGTTTTCGTGGGCTTCCATAATGCGGACACCGGCAAATCCTTCGTCGTTAAAGGGTCGATGGTGTCCACCACGACCGAATCGGTCCAATCGATAAATCATCATCGGGTTCATTTCCGGCATGTATGATTGGGTCATTTTGGAGACATACCGGGCCAGCTGCCTAGACACCCCATCGACTTCTCCGCCGCTAAATCGACGGCTACGTCGCTGTCGTTCCGTTTCGGTCACCGGCGTGGGCTCTGAAAAAATGCGAAACGTCCGGTTGTCTATCACCCCGTCTACCCCTTCGATATTCCCGATCATGTCGTTGTTCAAAACGCCGACTATGTCCCAGCCTTCTTGACGAGCGACCTGTGCCATGTGCCTTCCACCGAACAATCCCTGTTCTTCCCCGGATAACCCCGCGTATATGATGCTCGTTGGAAAGGAATAATCGGACAGAATGCGGGCTGCCTCCAACACGCCTGCCATCCCTGAGGCATTGTCGTTGGCGCCCGGGCTGTCGAGCGAATCGTTCATCGAACTGGACACCCTTGAATCGATATCGCCGGACATGATTATGAAGCGATTTGGATATCGTGTACCTCGCTGAATCGCGATCACATTGACAATCCAGGTGTCTCTCGGGATACGCGTTCCTTCACCACCTGCTACCAGGGATCGCTGAAAAAAAACATCCAAACACGCTCCGCAGGCTGCTGATATTCGGTCGAATTCGTCTTTGATCCAACGACGAGCGGCGCCAATTCCGCGTGTGGTCGAAACCGTGTCAGACATGGTATGTCGCGTACCAAAGTTCACCAACGTCTGAATGTCAGACTCAATTCTCTGCGCTGACGCCGCATTCACGATATCGTACATGCGCATATCGCTCCGTCTCGGTACTTGCGCAGAGCAGAACTGGACCAGGGGAAAAGAAAGCGCGACAAGGGCAAAGAAACAGGAGGAAAGGCGGCGGGTGGACATGGGGCAGACGGTTCGTTCGGACCATTGGAGAGAGTCCCAATCTAGCAATTAGAACGAAGAGAAGTGCCGGAGGAGAAGACGCAGGGGTGAAAAACCGGGTGAGCCGGAGCCAGACGAGTACCCCCTCAAATACACGTCCGACTCCTTTAGTGGCTCACTATCAGACTGAGGAACAGGTGTTCTTTCGCGATGGATGCGTCGAATTCGACGCAACGCAGTGCCTGTAAAAAATCCGCATTGTGGGGATTGCTGAATTCGGGGCCAGAGTCATCCTGTTAATCGGCTATTTCGGAGCATTCATTAAGGATTCTCGGTCGGAAAATTACTTTTTCTTCCAAGGTCAGGAATTGATGATTCGACTGTGGTTCGGTCTGGGCTTATAAGAGCAGTTCCGTACGCTATTCCTGGTCCATTCCGATCGCGTGGGAAATGGGCCCTCCACGTGCCCTAAAAAAGAACGCCCGGGCCAGCGTTTCGTCCATCAATTCTGTCAGCTCGCTGCACCGTTACGCAGGCGTGCCAAGAGCCTCTATACGAGCGCAATCCCCGCATTTTTCCGTCCGATAAAATATTTGCGCTAAAGCTTTAATCGACAAGGTGTTTGGCCGATCCCAGAAAGGCAAAACTTTGCCGATGCAGATTTTTTCGGCATGACCACAACCCGCAATAAATTCATTTCCCCAAGTCATGAAAGTCTTCAACATCAGACGAACAAATGGCCTCCTCGTCTCTTGCCTGAGCGCAAGCATCCTGTTTCTGGGAGGTTGTCTCGACCAGGTCATTGATCCCATCCAGGAATTAGACGAAATGTCGTCTTCAACCGAAAAAGTTCGAAATCGGCACCTGTTGGCAGACGCCAGTCAACTTTTATCGAAAGGAGAGAGCTATACAGGCATCGTATTTACGGTGCGTCCGAGTAAAATTGTTGACCGCTATAAAATTGTTGATCGATACAAGATTGTTGATCGATACAAGATTGTCGACCGATACGAGTTCATGAATGTTTTTCCTGGATTCGCCATTTGGGTCTCCAGCAAATATCTGAACGAACTCCTGGACCTGATGGAAGCGGATCCAGACGTGGAATCCATCGAGGCCGCTTTTCTAGTTGGGGTTCCGAGGCTAGGAAAACGCCTTAAGGCAGATCAAACGGGCAGCGTTCCATGGAGTGTTGACATGGTTGGAGGAACCGAGAGTTGGACCGTCTCAGGCGACGGGAAAGGCACGGTTGATATTGACGTGTTTGTGATCGATACCGGCGTTTCATCGGTCGACCTCAATATCGTAGAGAATGTTGATTTTTCGGGCACAGATCCGAGCGCCTCAGACTCCGACGGACACGGAACACATATCGCTGGAATTGTGGGAGCGAAAGATGACGACTATGGCATTGTAGGATTGGCACCAGGCGCACGTATCCATAATCTTAAGGTATTTGGTCCAGACGGATCGGCAGATGACTCGATCATTATTCAGGCACTGGATCATGTGATGGCTTGGAAAAGAAATAATCCAGGTCGTCCGGCTGTCGTGAACTTGAGTTTCGGTGTCGATGTGGGGACCACTGAGTTCACTCTTATGGACGATGCCGTGCAAGAACTAGTTGACGCGGGAGTCACAGTGGTCGTGGCCGCAGGCAACGAAGGAGTTGACGTTTCGATGATTTCGCCGGCACATGTGCCGGGTGCCATAACAGTAGGATCTGTTAATGAGCGTCGCCGATTCTCACCGTTCTCGAATTTCGGATCTGGCCTCGACCTTTTAGCCCCCGGCCAGGACGTAATTTCGACATCGTCGAATATTTTCGGGGTTGACTTGATGTCTGGAACCTCCATGGCCGCAGCCCATGTCTCCGGTGCAGCTGCTTTATTCCTTGCTGAGTATCCGTCTGGCGATAGTGAATATGTATCTCAAAGCTTGGATTCGAGGGCAACGGCAGCTGGAAGGCGGGTTCCGAACGGCACCACACGTGATCTCCTAAGCGTTGTCGTGCAATAGCATACGAACAAAGGTTGACGAGCTCTCATGTTTGAGAGCGTAAAACGGGGCGTCTCGCATGCGAGACGCCCCGTTCTTGTTCACACGATCGAGCATGTCTCATTTTGATTCTAAAACACCGTAGATACGCCCATTCAGCCATATTAAGCCATATTTGAACTCTGAATAGTTCTTAAGTGCAGCCGTATCTGGTCGATATGATCCTAGAAAGCTGGCCTAATTCGCGGTTTCGCGAACGCCAATTCTGACTTTCCAAAAAATCGTAAAACGGACCATGCCGACCAGAGATATAAGTAATCAGCCAACGCGCTCAGACTCCCGCCGTCAGTCGAACGGTGCCGGGCCTCGACCCGCGGAAGCACGTATATCCAGGCGCCAGGCTCCTCGAAGTGTATCTCCTATTCCTCCTTCCTGTAGGGCACTTGCTGAGAACACACCGGAGCGCCTTCGAGGTGCTGCTCGGCTGGAGTATCAGCTAGATCTACTCAAACGCCTCGAGACCAAGGATCGGATCTCGATGCATGTTCACATCGACCAGTTACTCAGTAAAATGATCAGCTCCGATGCATCGGACATTGATATGGGTGGTGAATCTTCACTTGGGTCTGTCTGGTATCGGATCCATGGAGACAAAAGCCCGGATCGCGGAGCCGGTGGTTACACCGTTGATGAAACGAATTGCCTGATTCTGAACCTGCTTGATGAGATCAGTATCAAAAGTCTTTTTGAGTGGGGAGCGGCCGACTTTTCTTATCAGGTGGGGATTAAGGGACAGCGACGCCCCGTGCGACTGCGTGCCACGGTCTATTTCGACATGGAATATCTCGCACTCAATATGCGAGCCATTACAGATCAACTTCGCACGCTCAGCTCACTCAATTTCCACCCGAGTGTGGAACGCGGTATGATGTTTAATTATGTCCGCGATGGTCTTACTCTCGTAACTGGAGTTACGGGCTCTGGTAAGTCCACCACGCTGGACGCCATTATTGATGCCAACAACGAAGATTTTCACGGTCACATAATCATCATTGGAAATCCGATCGAGTACCGGCATGATTCAAAAAAGTGCATCGTTCGGCATCGAGAAGTAGGTCGCGACGTACCGAATTTCAAGGACGGAATCGTCCAGGCTTTGCGTCAGGACCCGGATATCGTCGTAATTGGTGAGATGCGTGATCCAGAAACCATTTCTGCAGGTCTCGAGATCACTGACTCTGGACACAAAGTGTTTTCCACACTCCATACGTCCTCAGCAGTGGAAAGTATCGATCGAATGATCGCCGAATATCCTCATGAAGAGCAAACGCGTGTTCGAAATCGCCTCGCCGATGTTCTTCGTTGCATCGTTTCACAGAAGCTCATTCCCAGCACAAGCGGTGGGCGGGTCCTCACGAAGGAAGTCCTTTGGATGACACCTCCTGCACGCGCTGCTGTCAAGAATGGTAACGTCAACGAGGTATACCAGATGATGTGGGAGGGTACGGGACACGGACAGAATACTTTGGAACAGGACCTATTCCGATTGTTACGCGAAGGACAGATCACACGTGAGACCGCTCTCAATTTTGCCAACAACAAGCGCAGATTGAGTCAATTGATTCAGTAGGAAGAAAACACCCGTAATTGCAATGAAGCGTATCGGTTCAACAGAATATGTACTGGGAATTACGGCCTCTCCGAAGGCTGTAAATGCCGTACTCGTACACAATACGTCCGACGGTCCGGTCATATTGAAGAAATTTCACCGGCCGAGAGGGCGTACCGACGTTTTTGGGCCTCTGACCCCGGAGATGAGCGACGTCTCTTCTGGCGATTCATCCTTTCACGTAGGTGACGGTGTTCAGAGCCCGGGCTCCATGTTTCTTGGATCCGAATTCGGTGCCTCTCGCGATTCTGATTCAACGCCCAGTCTTCCTGACTCGATGCCTTCCGATTATTCCGAGATGCCGATGTCGATGTACGAGTCAGCGGAACGCTTTGATGTCGAGCTGTTAGATATTATCGCCGAGTGCAAGAGCGCGGGTTACGAAGAATTTCGTATTGCGTTTGCAGTAGGATCTACGTTTCTCGAGACCGAGGAGATTCGAATCGGCGGTGAACAATCTGCCTCTTCGAAAGGCAAAAAATCAGTCAACAAGGCTAAGAAGAGCAAGAATAAAAACAGATTTAAGCTTGGAAACGGTTCGCGATCAGGCGGCGCGATGATGGAGATTCTTGAAGAGAAGCACCCAGGGAAAGTCGACGCAGACAAGGTCACTTTCCTACCCATGAAATCCAAAACGGAAGGGGAGACGCGAAGTTTGGCCGTGTTTACGACCGCTCTTGAACCGGTCGGCCCTACGATAGCCGATATTCGGGAAAGAAAACGTCCACTGCCGCCCGTTGATTTATTGGATACGGAGTACACTTTGTATCACGGCCTTGCAAGAGCCGCGTATCTACTCAGCGCCGAAAGCGTGGACTCTCCAAAATCCAGCTCATATGAAGAAGGCCGTGTTCTCTTTGTGCGTGCAGGTGTTGGAGATACGATCGTCATGTTTATGGAAGGAAAAGAGCTCGTTCTCTTTGAAAGCCTTCGGTCCATAACCGCCATTGATCCGCCCGAGACCATATGTAGTCGCGTGCTGCTTCTCCAGGATGAATTTGGTCTAGGTGACGCCGACATGGTGGTTCTTCTAGGTGAAGAACGTGAATCTGGACTCGTTGAAAGCTTCCGAACGTTTTTTCCAGACACTCGGGTAGAATTGCTGCGCTCCTACCTGCCGAAACATGCCGGTGACGATGCATTGGAGTTGCACGGAGATGCGATTTTGGCAGCTGCGGTTACGCTTCGTGTCATTGAGTCTGATATACACAAGAAGGTCTTTCCGCCTATAAATTTCTTACACAAGGATCTGCTAAAGGCCCAGTTTCAGCTACCGTTTTCGTGGCAGATTGCCGCGATGTACGGTGTGCTTTTTTGTACGTCTCTATTCTTTGTGTACCGGTATTTCGATCTACGACATAAGATGGAACTCTACAGGTACGAGCTCAGCCATTATCCAGAAGACTTGATTGAAGCCAGTACCAACGTGTTGCAGTCACGCATCGACAGTTTGCGGGCTCAGACGGTAGGCTATTTGACTTCTCTCGACGTTCTGGATTCTCTCCTGGTTGGGAGCGATGCCTGGAGTCGAGCCCTCGAACATACCGCAGATGTATCTGCCGACGTCAGGGGAATCTGGATTGAGCGGTGGAGCGAAGAAGGTGATTTCCTTCGACTCGAAGGGAACGCTACGGATCGCGATGAAGTCGTCGCCTTCGCTACACAATCGAACGCAACGATCGAGACGCTTTCCTTCTCAGAGATCCGTGGATGGCCTGTCTACAGCTTCAGCATGAGACGGAGAATTCCGAAAGAGTTGCCTAAAGCGGCCATCTATCTACGCAATAATGTGATCCTGGAAAAAGCCAACGCGAGAGCCAAGGAACAGCAGGACACCGTTGGTGACTAACGACAACCAGATCATACGATAACAGCGAAAAGAAAATGGGAAATATCTATCAGAATATGATCGTTCTCGGGATTTGCTTTGCCCTGGTTGCAAGTGGAGGAATCTGGATTACTCACTTCAAGCAAGGCGACGAAATGGAGCGCCTGAGGAAGGCAGAGCAGCTTGCAAAGAGCAAGCAGGCAGAGCTTGAAGGACTCATGCTGGAAGTGACATCGTCTGAGACAGAGGTGGATCAGGTGATGAGACGCTGGAGATCACGATACAAAGTGATTCCTAAAATTCTAGTATCTGAAGAAGTTATCGCCTATCTCAACAAAAAAACACGCGTCGGTTTCAATCCGTTTGACGTGGTCTTCCGGGAGATGGTTTCGGGAACCAGTTTCAAGAAATACATCTTTGAAATAACAGGCCGCGGCCGTTTCAACAATCTTTACGACTTGATCTGGAGTATCGAGAACGAACGACGCTTCTACCGGCTCAGGAATCTCGAATTGTCTCATTTTGACCTTATATCGACTGATCCAGAGACGAACCGGGACAAGATGGAGGTGATGGTCAGCTTCAGTTTTGTGCTCGAGGCTTATTACGGTGGTGCCGCTGGGCTTAGCGCCCAGGACGATTTACGTGGTACAGGCCTTGGAGAGCAGGGAGGAATACCGAACCCGCTCCCTGACCTGAGTCAACTTCCTCCGGGCATTCTACCCACCCGAAGAACCGCTTTGAATCCGTTCTTGCCACTGATTCTTGATCAGATTCCTCCGAATACGCTGGGATTACTTGAAATCGAAAAGTCGGACCTCGTCTCCATCGTCGGAGAGGAAGCGGTCTTTGAGACGAAAGACGGATTTGTGTCGCTGTCGGTAGGTGACAACGTTTATCTGGGACAAATCACAGAAATCGATCCACGCCACGGTAGGGTTCGGGCCCGCCTGAATAAAGGTGGAATTATAGATGAGATCGAGATCTATCTCGATACAGAAGAACAGTTTCGCCAGGCGGTAGGTCCGATAAGACTTACTCCTTCGAACCCTTACTGATCCAACTTCAAGAGACATTACAATCACGAGAACCATGCGTACATCCATCAATAAACTGCTCCTGGGCACCTTTCTGCTCTTGGGACTCTGGTCGGGAATCGCGAACACTTCGAGCGCCCAGGATGCGGCTCTTCGCAGGCAGATTCGCACCTACATTCCCCCGGATCAACTGGTATCATTTCTTCCTTCCACACCGTTTGATCGATTCGTTCAGTTTCTCAATCCAATCTTTCAGCGAGTCACTGCGAAGCAGATTATCGATCCGGAAACGCGAAAACATCCAATCGGAATTCCGATTGCCGGAGTACACTTTCTGGATGCGCTGGAACTCGTACTCGGATACAATAATCTCAGGTATCGAGAGACCGAGCAGTTTTTCATGATTGAACTAGCTCCGGAAAACAATCTGATTCTGGATTCTGAAGCCGCCTTGGTAACGGCGGGTGGGCCGGGCTTCACAACCGGTTTACTGGGCCCCCCAGCTTCACTTACTACGAGGCAAATTAAGATTAGCGCGATTCTTTTCGAGATCGATCACACCGTATCCAGAGATCTTGGTATCGACTGGAGCGTGATCGTTGGACAGCAGCAGCAGGGTGGCCAGGGTGGCCAGGGTGGTCAAGAAGACCAGGGGATCTCCATCTTCGTAGAGACGAAGGATTTTTTCGACAATTTCGACAAAATTACTGGTCCGGATCAAGTCAATCTGAAAGATTTCAACTCGCTGATACGTCTCGCCGAGATACATGGAATGGGAGAAACGATTGCGAGCCCCTCCATTACCGTTCAAAGCGGAAAGCTCGGGAGTATCCAGATT
>SMXL01000011.1 GCA_004356385.1 Bacteroidota bacterium | reverse complement strand
TTTTATCCCATTCGCGGCCATGGGTCAGCAAGTTGAGACGTCACATTTGGCGAAAATGGGTGAATGGACGACTTAGCCAGCTGAAGATGGACTACCCGAAAACGAAGTGCGCTCGGTTTTCCAGGATAGTCAGAATAGACTCTGGTTTGGAACCCGAAATGCTGGAATCGGTGTTTTCGACGGCACTGCATGGGCGTATTACACAACTGGAGATGGCCTAATATCCAACGGTATTTCGTCGATCGTAGAGGACACAAGTGGTAGAATATGGATTTCAGGTAGAGGTGGGTACAGCATACTTGATGGAAATACGTGGACTCCTCATGACTCTCTTGGACCGATTAAACCCAGGGTAGTTTTTTCCATCAGCCGGGATAGCGAGGAGCACCTATGGCTCGGTGCGAATGGTGGCGCCAGTGGGTTTGACGGAAGCACTTGGACGCACTTCAAGCCGTCCGACGGGCTACCGCATCAAGTCGTACACTCCGTGCTAAGAGATCGGTCAGGAAATATCTGGTTTGCTTGCCGGAGAGGCCTTGCGCAATTTAAAAGTGATACCATGTCCGTTCATTTTCCGGAAAGCAACTTCGGTTCTATACTGGAAGACCAGGATGGAAATGTATGGTTTGGCACGCGCGGAAGCGGTACCTATAAGTTTGACGGTTTGAACTGGACTCAACACTTATCGGGGATGGACATCAGGCCGACCATCGTGGATAAAGATGGCCGCATTTGGGCGATCACAGATGATAATGGCGTGCTCTCGTACGATGGGGATACCTGGACCCGATATAAAACGGATGACGGGTTGGCAAGTAATTCCGTCTACGGTGTGATTGAGGCTCGGGACGGTACGCTGTGGTTTGCGACAGAAGCAGGAGCCAGCCAATACACTATTCGATCGACCGCTCGCTAGCGTTTCCAAATATGCGAGTGATTTCCCCAGCCGGTGTCCACATGATCAAGACTTTTGCTGGAGTGTCGACCGACGGAACTTTATGAATCACCTCATCGCCGGACCGGACCACTCCAATCATTCCGGGTGTCAGAAGTACGGTTTCGCCGTTAACCGTGTGCTCCAGCTCACCTGACAATACATAGAAGATTTCAATTGAACTGTGACTATGGCCTCCGATATTTGTACCCGGAGCAAATGAATGCTCCGCGATCTCCAATTCCTGACCGCCCAGATTCGCCTCTTCGAGTAGAATTTTGAAGCTCGACGCTCCACCTCCAAATTCGAGATATCGAGTCCCTTTGCTGCCTATCTCGTATTCCGTGTCTTGTCCAAGAACGGAGGAGGAGGAAAAGATCGAAACCAACCCGAGGACTCCTACTGCCAGGAGCTGGAAAAGAGATTTCATGTGTCTTCTGGATAGATTATAGTCGAAGAAGATCGCCATGCGGTCACCGTTCGACACCATATTCTGCCTAAATATTAGGGAATGTCCATCGGGTGGACATTGACAATGAGCAGGAGCCAACCGTCAGTGCCACGAACCCATACCTCAGACAGTGCGGCCTTAGATGTTGATTTCTCTGCCGCCGGTCCGACATAAGACTCCATCACGATTCTTCGAACAAATGCGATGTCATCCCTGATGCGAATTTCCAGAAATTCAATCTCCCGATCCGATACCCGCCAGCCATCATCGAACCACTCCCTTATCCCTTCAATCCACTCAATATTGTTGGCCGTTCCTTTGCTCCCGACGGTCCACCGACTGAAGTCTTCCGCCAGTGAAGCAGCGTATGCGTCAGCGCCTTCTCCTCCTGGTGCCGTCGCTGACGACAACCGCTCGATAGCCTCCAGGACCTGCAACTGTTCCGACGTCCATGAATCCTGAGCGATTGAAAATCGACCTGTTAAGAACAGAATCGATGCCAAAACAACCAAACAACCTGTCTTTTTCATTTTAGCCTCTCGTTTGTCAACTCATTTCCACTGGTGGGTCACCTTCGCCGAGCAAATTTCGAGGTGACTCTCTTACCAATCACTCGAATGATCCGAGATGGACATCCGTTCTTGAACCGATTTCTCATTCCAATACTTGCGGGGATTGCCGCACATCCAACAGGAATAGGGCTTTGGTGTGTTTGCCCCTAAGCCAACGAGACGTGCTTCTTCACGGCGCGAGTGCGAATGAATACTCCTGTCACTCGTGATCGTGGGATCAGTTGAAACACGAAGGATGGCGGAGTCAATGGAAGTCGGTATTCCGGCGCTCCCATATATACATTATTCATAGCCACCGAGTTGCGAACTTTTCCCCTACCTAGCCTACACTTCTGTTCGTTGAGCCAGACCTGACTTTTTCCTCGCATGGGGATCAAGATGTCGCTTCCTGAGCCTGATGGATTTAGGAGTGACTTCGATCAATTCATCCTCGCGAATAAACTCGATCGATTCCTCTAAAGAGAAGCGTCGGGGAGGAATAATCTTCTCGAACGAGTCGGCCGAAGCAGCGCGCATGTTCGTAAGCTTCTTCTCTTTCGTGATGTTCACATCCAAATCTGCATCACGGCTATTCTCCCCAACCAGCATACCGCCATACACGGGGTCAGTAGGCGCCAAAAATAATTCGCCCCGTTCCTGAAGATTGATCACCGCGTATCCAGTAACCTTGCCGGCGCGGTCGGCAATTAGAGCACCCGAAGCCCGGTGGGCGATTTCGCCCGCCCACGGCCTGTATCTGTCAAATAAGTGGGTCAATATTCCAGTACCCTTCGTGTCTGTCAGAAATTCTGTTCGATATCCTATGAGCCCCCGACTTGGGATCTCGAATTCAAGTCGGACCCGCCCTGAACCGTGATTGATCATTTTAGTCATGATCCCCTTCCGGATACTGAGTTTCTGGACGACCGAACCCATGTAGTCTTCTGCCACGTCGATAAGCGCCAGTTCGTATGGTTCGTGACGTTTTCCGTCGATTTCTCTAATCAGTACGCGGGGCATTCCCACCGCGAATTCGAATCCTTCGCGGCGCATTTGTTCGATCAGAATAGCCATCTGAAGCTCTCCGCGACCAAATACAAGGAAACTATCCGGCGTTTCCGTTTCTTCTACTCGAATCGCCATATTCGATTCGTCTTCCTTGAATAGACGATCTCTTAGGTTTCGAGACGTGACATACTGGCCTTCCCGACCACTGAATGGAGAATCATTGATCCGAAATTCCATGGACATGGTGGGCTCGTCGACCTGTAGTGGCGCCAATGGCTCCGGGTTTTCGACTGCTGCGATGCTTTCACCGAGCCCAATTCCTCCCAAGCCTGCAACAGCAACAATATTCCCAGGCCCGGCCTCGTCGATTTCGTGCCGGTCCAGTCCTTCGTAATCAAATAGCGACGTAATCGTTGACGTGGTCATAGATCCATCGCGATGGCAGATCGTAACTTGGGCCTTATTCCGGAGTGTTCCGTTGACGACGCGGCCAACGGCAAGAGGCCCGAGATAAGCGTCAGGCTGAATATTGGTCACCATCACTTGAAGAGATGCGTCCGGGGATCCTGAAGGCGCGGGAATTCGCTCGATTATTGTATCGAAAAGGGGCCTCAGACTGTCTGATTCGGAGTTCAGATCGGTGGAGCAGATGCCCTCTGTGGCGACGGCATAAAGCACGGGAAACTCGATTTGTTCTTCCGAAGCATCCAGGTCAATAAAAAGATCGTAGATCTCATCGAGCACCTCAGTCGGTCGGGCATCCGATCGGTCAATTTTGTTAATCACCACAATTGGTGGTAACCCCAATTCCAGTGCTTTTGAAAGAACGAACCGAGTCTGAGGCAATGGCCCCTCGGCCGCATCCACGAGCAGCATGATTCCATCTACCATATTCAGTGTTCTCTCTACTTCTCCACCGAAATCTGCGTGTCCGGGTGTATCAACTATGTTAATCTTGATGCCTCCGTAACTCACGGCCGTATTCTTGGCCATGATCGTGATCCCCTTCTCCCGTTCAAGATCCATCGAGTCCATGACCCGCTCTCGGACCTGCTGATTGTCGCGGAAAATGCCACTTTGCCACAACATACCGTCGACCAGAGTCGTCTTTCCGTGGTCCACATGTGCTACAATAGCAATATTTCGTAATTGTTTGTGAGACATCAAGTTCTATTTCTATCTAGCCGGATCGATAATCGTAAACTTTCTTGTGCGAGCCCTCGAACGCTCCATCTGTCTCCCGGATGCCCATTAGCGAAAAATCAATAATCCCGAATCTCGACTGTACCATGCCACTTTTGGCTCAACGACCGGCGGAACGACCTGGCGAGGTAGCCTGATAAAACCGGTCGCCTAATCTTGCACAAGTTGGCCCCGTTTCCTACCCTGAATTGTCCGGGCAAAAATGATATCCAACTTCCACGAAAAGAGAGTCGCATGAGCCGCCGGATAAATATTCGATTCCTGATTCTTAAAGGGTTTTCATGATGCACGACCAAAGCTTCAAATCGTGGGGATTTCTCCCCGACATACGTGTCTGTGCGGTAGTCTTCGCCGTGTTTCTCCTCCCGTGCCAGACGACGTCTGGCCAGGAGCCCGCCCAGACGACACCAGGGCCTGAGCATGAACTAATCGCCTCTCTTGTTGGTGAGTGGGATTTTTTGGTTGGAAATGAAACTGTTGGAAAGGCCAACGCCCATCTTCGACTCGGCGACCGGTTTCTTGAGATAGAATTCAGACTTGACTGGAATCCAGTCCAGCACGGGATTTACATTTTCGGATTTGACCGGCGGCACATCGAGTACACCGTGATAGCGTTCGACAATACCGGGACGTATTGGGTTTCGGCGAAGGGAAAGGAGGAAAATGGACGTATCAAGATGTATGGCAGGGACAACGACCCGGTGATGACTGCCATGGGATGGGAAAAGGAGTTTGTGATCGTCCTGGATGTTCCTTCTGAAAATCGCGTGTCTATAGAGACGTATTATATCGATACACGAACACCGGAGCGCAAAGAGATGCTCGGCCTCTCGTATCAGCTACATAGATTAACCAATTGACTTGGGATACTAAGAAACCTTGATCCGCCCCCTTTCTTTTCTCGTTCTGGCGTCTATTCTCGTTTCGTGTACAGGCCCCAATGAAACCAAAATGGCCGACATATCCCCCAATGTCGTCATCATCTTTGTCGATGATATGGGTTATGCCGATATCGGCTCGTATGGAGCCACGGCGTACACGACCCCACACTTGGACAAGATGGCCGAAGAAGGGGTGCGATTCACTGATTTTTATGTGAGCCAGCCCGTCTGCTCCGCCTCGAGAGCATCGCTTCTGACGGGGAATTACGCGAATCGAATTGGTATCCATGGCGCGCTCTCACCCAACAATACGAACGGGATTCACGACGACGAAGTCACGCTGGGAGAGCTCTTCAAATCGAAAGGCTATGCCACAGCAATGTATGGGAAATGGCACCTGGGGCATCACCCCCAATTTCTTCCCACAAGGCATGGGTTCGATGACTATTACGGTATTCCATACTCGAATGACATGTGGCCGGGTGATCCCCAGAATCCGAAGTCCTGGGTAGATCTTCCTACGATCGAAGGAGAAGAGCCGGTTGGTTACAACACAGACCAGTCCCGTTTCACAACCGACTTTACCAATCGGGCGGTCGAATTCATCGAACAAAACGTAGCCCAGGCAACTCCATTCTTCGTGTATCTCGCTCATCCGATGCCGCACGTTCCGCTGTCTGTGTCTGAAGAACGAACAGGGAACAGCGGAGCTGGTCTTTTTGGAGATGTGATCAAGGAGATTGACTGGTCGGTAGGTCGAGTGCTCGAGGCCATCAAAGAGGCGGGAGTCGAAAACAATACGCTTGTGATCTTCGCGTCTGACAACGGCCCTTGGTTGAGTTTTGGAAATCACGCTGGATCGGCGAAGCCGCTTCGCGAAGGAAAGGGGACGGCGTTTGACGGCGGGGTTCGTGTACCATTTATTGCGTGGTGGCCAGGAATCATCCCAGAGGGAACGGAGGTGTCAACACCGGCCATGACGATCGATATCTTCCCGACGATGGCTGGTTTGATAGACGCAGAGCTTCCCGCTCACACGATCGACGGCAAATCGATCTGGTCCCTGATAACGGGCGAAGAAAGTGTATCTCCGCAGGAAGCGTACTACTTCTATTACAGAAGAAATGAGCTTCATGCAATTCGCAGTGGAAAGTGGAAACTCCATTTCCCTCACACATACCGGACCATGAACGGGCGAGAACTGGGGAAAGATGGAATTCAAGGCAAGTACGACTACTCGGCCGAAATCGGACTTGAACTGTTCGACCTGGAAAAGGATATCGGCGAGTCGACTGACCTGGCTGGCCAATTTCCCGATGTGGTCGAAAGACTTTCGCGTTTGGCAGATGTGAAGCGAGCCGAGCTAGGCGATGCACTCACGGGAGTCGAGGGAACCGGACTAAGAGAACCAGGGCGAGTAGAAGTAGACGACTAAATAGCTCTGTTGCTACCTTTAGTTCGTCGCTCAAAGTAAAATCACTCGTGATAGCAAGTTGTTGGGACCCGGTCCCAGCCCGATATCTGGAATTTTATGGCCATTTCTCGTCGACGATTTTTAAAAGGAGCTACTTCTGCCGCGCTACTTGCGGAGCTCGGGCTGATTCGAGAGGCCGCGGCCCGCTCAGTCGCTCGGCCTCCATCCGAGGCAGCATCCGCCGTAGGCAAGGCCGACTGGAATGACCAGTACAGCCTGGATCCCTCGGTTACCTACCTGAATCACGGTTCGATCGGGACCATACCACGAATCGTTCAGGAAGCCCACTTCGGATATCTCTCTCTGTGCGAAACCAACCCCTGGCTATATATGTGGTCAGAGCCATGGGTAGAACCGCGGGAAGAAGTGCGCCGCCTCGCCGCCGCCTTGGTCAATTGCGACCCGGAAGAGCTGGCCATCACTCATAACACGACAGAATGCTTCAACCTGCTGGCCGGTGGCCTGCCACTGGGTGCAGGAGACGAAGTCTTGTTCAGCTCATTGAATCATTCAGGTGCGAGTGTTTGCTGGTACAATCAGTCCGTACGTCGGGGGTATTCAGTTCGGCAATTTGATTTTCCGATCGACGAAATCGGGAGGCAGAGTGAGGCGGATATTGTGACTCGATACGAAGATGCCATCGGTCCGAACACGCGTGTTATCGTCTTACCGCACGTGGACAATACTGTGGGACTCCGCCATCCCATCGCTCAAATCAGTTCGATGGCTCACGACAAAGGCGTTCGATGGATTGTTGTCGACGGAGCTCAAACGGCGAGTATGATACCTGTAAACTTGACGGCTCTCGGCATCGACGTCTACGCGACCAGCGCACATAAGTGGATTCAATCTCCAAAAGAACTGGGTCTCGCTTACATCAGAAAAGAAGTCCAATCTCAGCTTCGACCCATGTGGGCTACGTGGGGACAGAATTACTGGAAAGACACGGTCCGAATATTCGAGGACTACGGTACTCGAGCGCTTCCCGCCGTTATCGCTCTTGGCGACGCCCTGAATTTTCAAACGCAAATGAACGAAGACGATCGCGAGCAGCACCATTGGCAACTCTGGCAGAAGATGCAGCAGATCGTAGCCGAGAATGAACACCTCACGTGGCGCTCACCAACGAATTGGAACCTGAGCGCCGCGTTGTATGCCGTTGAGGTTCGAGATAAAAACGGATCTGACGTAGCAAAGTCTCTGTTTGAAGAGCATGGAATTGTTGTGCGTGGATTTAACACCTCCACTCTGAACGGAATCCGCATCTCGCCAAACATTGCCAACGACACCCATGATCTTGAAAAGCTAGTAAACGCGATTGGAGGATAATTCGGAATCCTCATCAAGCTTGGATGCCCGCACAAGCACTGGCGTGATCAATTCGATTAGCCCCGAGCTGAATCCCTCGTGCTCCGTTCGGTTGAGACAGACTGTCGGGGCGCAGGAAGACCCGCTCAGTACTCCAACACGGTCGAATCGATTTCCTCTCTCCAAGCTCGTATGCCGCCCTTCAGGTTTATGGCTTTGTCAAATCCGTTCTCCAGTAAAATGCTCACTGCCTGCGCCGAACGCGCTCCTGAACGGCAATGAACTACGATCTCGCTGTCTGGTTTAGCACGAATCTCTCCGAGACGGTCAGAAAGCTCTTCAACCGGAATCAACTGGTCTGCACCCAGGTCGGCGATTTCAGCTTCAAACGGTTTCCTTACATCGAGGACAAACGGTGCGCGGTGCTTCTTTCTCAGCTCGTCGAGCTCGAAAACGGTTATCTCAGGCACCGATTGGACCTCACTTGTCAGGCCAGAGTCGGCTCCGATGCCGCAGAACTCCTCGTAGTCGATAAGCGCCTTGACCGTCGGATGTGTTCCGCAAACCGGGCAATCATCGTCTTTTCGGACGATGAGCGTACGAAATTTCGTTGTCAGAGCATCGATCAGCAGAAGCCTGCCGATAAGCGGCTCTCCAATTCCCAGGATCAATTTGATGACTTCGTTGGCCTGAAGCGTTCCGACAAGGCCTGGTAGAACGCCCAGGACTCCCCCCTCGGCACACGAAGGCACGAGTCCAGGCGGCGGCGGTTCGGGATAAAGGCATCGGTAGCAAGGACCATTGGGCATGCCGAAGACCGATACTTGACCGTCGAAGCGAAAGATCGACGCGTAGACGTTGGGCGTTCCTGTAAGTACGCAGGCGTCATTCACCAGAAAGCGCGTCGGGAAATTGTCCGTTCCGTCGGCAACCAGGTCGTAGTCGGAAATGATGTCGATCGCGTTTTCGCTGGTCAGACGCGTCTCATGAAGGTCGATCGTCAAGAATTCGTTGACGTCGCGAATCCGGTCACGAGCCGATGCCAGCTTCGACCGTCCCACATCGTTCACGCCGTGAAGCACTTGGCGCTGTAGATTCGATTCCTCGACTATATCGAAGTCCACGAGCCCAATTCGACCTACTCCGGCAGCCGCAAGATATAGGCCGAGCGGTGATCCCAATCCTCCCACCCCGACGATCAGCACCGAGGCAGCCTTCAACTTGGTCTGACCTTCAACACCCACTTCGGGCAGGATTAGATGGCGCTGGTAGCGACGCAGTTCTTCTGGTGACAGGCGGATATCCGCGGTCGAGAGGGTTTCCGGACAGCCACCAGCAATCGACGGTACAATGGAAAGCTCGTCGTCCTCGCTAAGCAGGGTCGAAATATGCCCCAAATAGCGAATGTCCTCGTCATTTAGATAGATGTTCACAAACGATCTGAGCGCACCCTCTTCGTCGAACAGATGCTGCTTCAGCACGGGGAATTGCCGGGTAAGATCATCGAGTGCATCGCCTACGGAGTTCCCCTGTACCTTTATAATGGTCTGCCCATCGGTGTATGATCTCAACGGTGCAGGAATGTGGATGGGAGTCCGGGTGTATTTGCTCGTTGTCATGGTGTCACAGGTATTTCTGAAATGATTTCAATCGGTTCGGTTTCGAATCTTGATCGGTCCGGCGCAAGAGACCATGCTGTGACCTCTTGCGGGCGATGATCAATGACGGAAACAATGATATACGTGTAACCTGGAAATGTCGCTTCAGAAAGGTCTGCGGCAGATGGTTCGGCCGGATGGTCCGGGTGAGAATGATAGAAGCCAACGATGTCCCAGCCCTTCTCGCGTGCAGCAAGATCCGCATCCTGAAAATCGTCTGCTGAAATGGAGAAACGTCGATTACGATTCGTTTCTAGTCGGTTCCTAACTGGTATTACTGCCACAATGTAGTTGCCGTCCGCCGTCATACTCCCAAGCAAGAAACCGCAACACTCCTCTGGATACGTGTCCGTGCCGTGCTTTCGGATGGCGTCGAGTATGTCGTTGTGTGTTAGCATTACGGAGAGGGTTCTTCCCAAAAGGATTCGCCGAGATAGTGTGTTCCGTCGTCACAGAGTACTGTTATGACAGTACCCTCGCTGAGGCGCTCCGCTACACGGAGACTCGCAACCACATTGGCCCCCGAAGAAATTCCGACGAGCAAGCCCTCCTCACGGGCCAATCGCCGTGTCATCGCCTGTGCTTCTTCGGTCGAGACGCATAACTCCTCATCAACGAGACGAGCATCGAAGATCCCAGGTACGAGGAGGGCAGTCTCGAGGTGCTTTACTCCTTCTATCCCGTGCAGGGGCGAGTCCGGCTGTACGGCGATACATCGCACATCGGGTTTGTGCAATCTGAGACGGCGTGCAACTCCTGTGAACGTTCCGGTCGTACCAAGCGAAGCGACGAAATGGGTAACGCGCCCTTCGGTCTGCGTCAGAATCTCCTTGCCCGTCGTGTCGTAATGTGCCCTCCAGTTAGCCGGATTATTGTACTGGTCGGCGTAAAAGTATCGTTCGGGGTCGCGGCTCACAAGATCCCGGACACGCCTTTGCGCGCCGTCCGTGAGCTCTTTCGGATCGCTCAGTTCAAGTTCAGCGCCAAAGGCTTTCACGATTTGCTTTCGCGACTCAGAGGCATTGGCAGGCATGACCAGAAGGATTCGCAGATCCAACGCTGCACCAAGCAAGGCGTAAGCGATGCCAGTGTTCCCACTCGTGGCGTCAATGAGAATTTTTTCCCGGGTCAGCGCACCCGTACGAATGCCCTCCTGCATGATGCGCCAGGCCGGGCGGGCTTTCACCGAGCCGCCGGGGTTCATGAATTCTGCTTTTGCCAGAACGGAGATCTGTTTCGGTAGGCCGAATGTGATGCTGGGCAGCTCAATAAGCGGCGTCCCGCCAATGTGACTCACGATTTCGGTCACCGCAGGATGGGCGCTTTGTCTTTGGAGCCTCTTGTCGCGCGTTAGATTCTGTGTAAGTGTGGCCATGGACGTTTGACAAAGTGGTCGAACTAAAAAGCCCCTCTCTGAAGATCTCAGGAGGGGCTGCACAAGTGAATGGTTCAGCATTAAAAGCGTAGACTAAATATTGCTACATCGCTTGCTGTACCTGCGTACACCTCTCCGGTCGCCCTGACAACAACAGGCGACCATGCAACAGCAGCAATGCATGTGAAGAGGAAAAAACATGAAAATTGGTCGGCTACCGGTTAATAGGAGGTTCTGTACGAGGCCGATCCATGGAAGTTCTCCTCACTGTGACCGAATTCTACTCCCAAGTTGATCCGAGCATTACATATCGGTGAAGGGATTTCAGTGCGTTCGAACGGCCTACTGAATCGATCCCATCTCCATATAATCGAGGGTGAGGTTAAGCAGTGTTCGCACTCCGAGCTTCATTCCTGACTCGTCGATATAGAAGTCGGGCGTGTGGTGAGAGACCTTGACTTCCTTAGGCACGTCGAGCGGTTTTCCGCCTATAAACAGGAAGAGTCCTGGGACTTCGTTAGCGAAAAACGAAAAATCTTCTGCACCTGTTATGGCGTCGATCAGTTCAAGATTTTCCTTCCCGGCAGTTCGTTCGAGCGTTGGGAGCATCTTTTCCGTCAGTGTTGGGTCGTTATACGTTACCGGATAGTGCGCGCTGTACGGAAGTTCGATATCTGCCGTAGCCCCGTTGGAAGTGGCCGTACTGTTTACAATGGTTCGAAAACGTTCGTGCAGCTTCTGGCGCATTTCGGTGTCGAATGTGCGAATGGTTCCGAGCATTTCGAGTTCTTCCGGAATGATATTGGAGCGAACACCGCCATGAATAGATCCGACGGTCACGACGGCAGCCGCTTTGGTTAGTTTGAGACTCCGACTGACAATCGTCTGGAGATTGTTCACGATCTGGGCGGCGGTCACGATAGGATCGATTCCTAGCCAGGGGGCAGATCCGTGGGCCTGCTTCCCATGCAAAATGATCCGAAAATTGCCCTTCGCAGTCTTTCTGTTCCAACGCTCATCTTTGATCCTGTGGGCGATGATGATTTTTATAAAATGACAGACGGAATCCGGGAACTCAAGAAGAAATTCCCCAGCTTGATTACCCACTCAATCTACCAAGACACCGGCCACGGCGTTCACTATCAAAGACCAGAGAAATTCATCAGCGACGTGATCGCGTTTCTCGGTATCGTGGAAATCAACTGATCTCGCTGAAGGGCTCTTAGGATTTTCGGCGATGGTGTAACACGGCGTTCTGTTCTCGTACCATGTTATCAAAATGGACCAGCAGCCAGATCACCGCCGCGTCTTTACCATAGCTAAAAATGACTCTCTCCCGGCTAACATCTTATGCCGAGTAAATGAACCGAAAGTTACCGCACAAGGACCCGGCCGATCACACAACCTGGAAGGGAAAGTTTATCCGGAGGCTTATTCTCGTACTCGGCCTGATCGTCATGACAGCCGACAAGGCTCAAACTCAGGATCGGTCGGGGACAGTTTCGGGCTCGGTCGTGAGCGCAGGCACAGACGACGTGCTTCCCGGCGCAACGATTCAGATCGAAGGTCAGTTTGTGGGAACGATCGCAAACGAGGACGGGGATTTTTCAATCTTCATCTCTGAATTTCCGGTGACCGTAATTGTCCGATTCATCGGCTATCTGAGCAGCACTCGAACATTTCGTTCTGCTCCCCCTAATCCGATTCGTTTCGCGCTTTCACCCTCGCGTCTTGACTTACCTGAAATCTTGATCACTGGAGAGAATCCAGCCATCAACATCATGCGCCGTGTTATCGAAGAAAAGCGGCGCTGGCGCGAATCTTTCGAAACGTACAAGGTCAAGGCGTACAATCGATTTCGTATGGAGAACGATACGGGAATCGTATCCATTTGGGAAAGCAGTACACTTGCGTTTTGGGACAAGGAGCGGGGAATACGCGAGATCAGTCTCGATCAGAAGCAGACTGCCAACATGGAAATCGACGAGCTTCTGCCCGCCGCTCTATTCATGAATAACCTTTATGATGACGACATAGAGGTTGCAGGACACACGATTATGGGTGTGACGAATAAAGATGCCCTCTCCTACTACATCTTTTCCTTGTCGGGAACGCGAGCAATTGACGATCAGCTGGTATACGATATCGATGTCAGGCCGCGCTCGAAGTTGGGAAGCGGTTTTATCGGATCTGTCGCAGTCCTGGATAGCGTGTATGCACTTCTTTCGGCGGAGCTTGAACCGGGCGCGGCGTTCCTTTTTCCGCCTCCAATTAAAAAATTGACTGTTCGGTACCGGCAGCAGTTTTCACGGTTTGGATCCGACGTCTGGCTTCCCGTTGATCTTCGCTCGAGCATAGCGCTGGACATTTCGTTCGGCGGATTATTGTCGTTCCCCACCTTCTATATAGAGCAGTTTACCCGTCTGTCTGATTTTGAGTTGAACGTCGAATTACCGGATTCACTGTACGAGTCGAATGATATCGTTGCGGCAGACTCGACGCTGATTTCAACCATGGAGATTGCCAAACTAGAAGATCTGGCTATTCCATTGACGGTGGACGAACGCGCGGCCTATGAGACGATAGACAGTACGATGACACTCGAAAAATCATTCAAGCCCAGGGGCTTGCTCGCTCGATTCGTTAACATGACTGCCGGTTCATCCGATGGCACCGAAGGCCGAAATCGCGATCGGCGAGATGGCGGTCGATCTGGTTCATTTCTGCCCAAAAACGTCCGGCTAAATTTTGAACCCGCCGCCTGGCACAACCAAGTCGAAGGATGGCACCTCGGCGGAGATCTAGGGCTCGATCTAGGAAGCGGCATGGTGCTTACTGGGCGAGCCGGCTATCAAACTGCTCGAAAGGATTTGACCTACGGCGGGGACCTTCGGTTGGGTCGGCGAACCTGGATTGAAGTTGGTTATCTGGATCACGTGCCACGGCGGTACAGATCTGACATTCAGGGCCGGTTTCTGAATTCACTCAGTGTACTCGCTTCCCAACCAGATTACTTTGATTACTTCCATGAACAGACCGGCTTTGTTTCGATTGGGACCCGAATCCCCGGTTGGAGGACCGCTTCCGTTCAGATTAAGTTCTCAGATTCCCGGCACCATAACGTAGTCAGGAATATTTCTGGCGGCTTAATCGGTAGGGCGGACACCGTCATTCCTAACGGG
>SMXL01000164.1 GCA_004356385.1 Bacteroidota bacterium | reverse complement strand
TTCGATTGGAACGAATGATCTTACCCAGTACACGCTTGCAGTGGACCGGGGTAACGACCTGGTGTCCGAGTTGTACGAGGATATGCATCCCGCCGTACTGCAGATGATTCAAATGACGGTTGAGGCAGGCGTGCGGGCCAATATTCCCGTGAGCCTATGTGGTGAAATGGCGACCAATCTGAGAGCCGTGCCTGTCCTTATTGGTCTGGGCGTGCAAACGTTGAGTGCGTCTCCTGTGTATCTACCGTCGATCAAAAGAGTGATTCGGGCCATGACACTCACCGAGGGAAAAGAGCTTGCCGCCAAGGCGCTGGAGTCGGGAAGTGTAGCCGAAATTAATGAGATCCTGGACCAGTGGCTCGACGAACACGCAAGCGGTGTCTCGTTCTTCCTGAATAGCCCCGATTCGTCGACATAGGCAACTCAGAACACGCCCTCGTCTGAACAGACCCTTCTTTCAACGGACTGGGTTACGAAATCGCTGTGGAGGGGCAAATTCGGCTACCTTCGGGAACGGCTCAATTCACTTCGCGTAGCGAAGTACTCTATCTGATATTCTTGAATCTCGCACACGGACGTCGATGATAATCTGTCAGCCAATAGTGGTCAGTCGTTGCCAGTAATCCCTTTCTATATCCGCAAGGGCATCGCCTTTGCTGTTATGTCACTGGTGTTCGGAATCGCTACAACCCCGAGTTTCGGTCAGTATAGCGGCTACTACTTTGGCCACAACAAGATTCAGTACGATTATTTCGACTGGAAAGTCCTCAAGACGGATCATTTCGACATCTATTATTATCCGGAGATGCTGGAGCTCGCCGAGCACGGGGCATTTTTCGCTGAAGAAGCCTATTCGGAGCTACAGAACCGATTCAATTTCTCGCTAAATCATCGCGTTCCGGTTGTTTTCTACTCGTCAAATCTTCATTTCAAACAGACCAACGTTACCCCTGGATTCATACCAGACGGAGTGGGAGGGTTTTTCGAGTTTCTGAAAGGACGCGTCGTCATCCCCGCCAATGGTAACCTGCACCGATTCCGTCGGGTGATTCGCCACGAGATGGTGCATGTCTTCATGTACAACAAGGTGCTCCGGGTCCTGCTGGACCACAGGAAGCAGGTAGAGCGGTTTCTGCCGCTTTGGTTCACCGAAGGATTGGCAGAATACTGGTCCGGCGAGCCCGACGCTCAACATGAAATGGTGATTCGAGATGCTTTGTATACGAACTACCTGGTACCGCTCGAGAGCATGTATCGCATCCGGGGATCATTCGTGATGTACAAACAGGGTGAAGCATTTTGCCGGTTTCTTGCTGAGGAATATGGAGAAGAGAAACTGCTAGATCTCCTGGACAACTTTTGGAAGGATTCCGACTTCCGTGTTACGATCGAGTTGACCACAGGTCAGAAGTTCGAAGACGTGTCTTCCCAATGGTTGAGCTGGCTCAAAAAGCAATACTATCCGGAGTTGCTCACTATCGATCTACCGTCTCTGATTACGGACGGTTTGTCAACCGAGGGATTCAACGCCAAACCGACGTTTTACCAATTTAAAGATGGTACACGAAAGCTGTTCTTCGTGGGTAATCGAAGTGGGCTTTCAAACGTCTATGCATTGGAAGTCGACGAGGATTACAGGCCGCTCGAAGAACCCAAAGTTTTGATCAGTGGTGGACGGAATGACCGGTTTGAATCATTTCATCTTTTTGAGAGCAGGCTGGCTGTTTCTAACGAAGGGAAACTTGCCTTTGTGACCAAGAGTGGGGGACATGATGTGGTTCATGTCTATGACCTCGAAACGGATCAGTTCGACGAAACATTCGGGTTTGACGATCTCGTGGCAGTTTACTCCCCGAGTTGGAGTCCTGATGGCACGCGATTTACTTTTTCTTCCATCGATGCGGCGGGGTTTAGCGATCTATACATCTTTCATATTGATCGCCGGGAGCTCCAGCAGTTGACCGACGATCAGTACGACGATCGCGACCCGTCATGGAGTCCGGATGGGACAAAAATCGCCTTTTCTTCGGATCGAACGACGACCGGTAACACCGGGTCGTATAACATTTTTACGTATGGGGTCGACGATGGAAGGATCCGCTACGTTACGTTCGGAAAGCGGCTGGATTATTCGCCGTCGTGGAGCCCCGACGGGAATCACATTTTGTATACGAGCGCGGTTCAGGACTCAACGGGCCGCTACGGTGCACAGGACGTTTGGGTGGCCGATATGAGTTACGTCTTGGGCACCAGACCGTCCGTGGCTTCGATCAGTCGTGGCCCTGCTCCGAGCGCTGAGCCTGCCTGGCGAAGCATGAAAAAAATTACACAGCTCGCGGCTGCAGCATACGACCCGGTTTGGACCAAAGACGATCGAATCCTTTTTACGAGTTTCGAAGGATTGAGCTTTTCCATTCGACAGCTTGAACGGGCAGACTCGCTGGTTCGCGCACCGCGCCGAGAGCAGTTTGCCGATCTGACGAAGGCAGGTGCATCTTGGAAATTCAACAGTCTCAAGATCGGAGAGGGGGCGTCGAGAGCGCCATTCAGAAAACGCTTTCGCCTTGACATTGCTCAAGGGATGGTCAGTCAGAGCGCCGTTCTGGGGACCACGGGTGGGGGAATCCTGGCTTTTTCTGATATTATGGGAGACGATTACTTGTACTTGACGATATTCAATTCCGGACTTTCAGGACGCGGATTTCTTCAAGACCTGAGTTTTCAGTTGGCGAGGGTTCAGCTTAAAAAAAGAGCCAACATTGGCTACGGTGTATATCGCTATTCTGGGCGCAGGTACGACTTGACTGATCCAGACGCTCCCGCAGCGCTACCCATATTTTTCGAGTCTATTTACGGTGGCTTTGGTCAAGTCAGTTACCCGCTTTCCAAGTTCACCCGTTTCGAGTTTTCAACTTCGTTTAACTGGAGTCGCAAGGAGATAGCAGTAGAACGAATTGACAGGCAAGCTCTTCTTCTTTCCAATTCGGTTTCGTTCATTCAAGACAAGTCGATCTATTGGATGAACGGCCCCATCCAGGGATGGCGGGCTAAAGTGTCAGCGGCCTATACGACTGATATTCAGTATTCAAACGTGAGTTACTACACCCTAACTGCAGATTTTCGTCACTATATCCGATTGGGGAGGGACTATACGCTGGCCTCCTGGGTAATGGGAAGGATGAACCACGGTAAAGAGGCCCGTCTGTTTGTCATGGGAGGCTCTTGGGATATCCGGGGATTTCATCTATTCGACGTACGCGGGCAAAAAATCTGGTTTACCTCTCACGAATTTCGTTTCCCGCTGTTGAACTCACCTTCTATCATCCTACCCATTCTTGCTCCGTTCGGCATTGCGAATTTGAGGGGCGCTGTATTTTTCGACGCAGCCCATGCCTGGAATGAGAAGTACCATAATCCGCGCCCAGAAATCAATGCCGGTGAAACCATTGGTGCGATCGGGTATGGATTTCGAATAAATATTTTCGGGGTTTTGGTTTTGCGCTATGATATCGGACTCAGATATCGGGATGGCTTTAAAGAAATGGACAAGCGCTTCCGGCAATTCTTCTTCGGATTCGACTTTTAACGAGCGTGAGGCGAAAACGAAATATCCGGCATAAAATTTATACATACATTTTCGTTCTCGTTGTCGCGACGATCGTGAGCACCGGTTGCAATACTCTGAAACTGGATGGCTCTCGAAACGCTCGAAGTGGCGATTGGCTGGTCGACGGGGCCAGCAATGGACGTGAGCGACTTGTGAACGTGCGCGTCGAACCGCCCCTTGAGCGTGCTTGGTTATACAACGCAAATGCTGCATTCGGGACAGGGTCTCCGCTTCTATATCATGATGCTGTCATCGTGGGAACCAGAAAAGGAGAACTACACGCGGTGGATATCGAGACGGGAAGAAGCATCGGGGTGAAGAACCTGGGTGAAGCCGTAGAAGGCTCAATTCTCATCAGTAACGGGGTACTTTATGCCGCTCATGCGTGGGGAAAATATGTGCTAACCGCATACGATTTAACGACCGGCACAACGGCGTGGAGAATCAAGGGAATTCCATTCGAAACAACTCCCATCGAAGTGGACACCGCTCTCGTTGCGGTCGACGTAGAAGGCAACATTCGGTCGTTTAACAAGGATACGGGCGCTCCTTACTGGATCGAAAAACTAGGCGACGGTGTTACGGTTAAAGCATCGCCTCTTCTCCTGAGCGGCAATAGGATGTTTGTGGTATCCGATAAGGGAGTCGCATTCATGTACGACGCGGTGACGGGTGACCAAATCTGGCTCTCCGATCTCGGGGATCCGGTCTATGCTTCCCCGACAGCCGATGGAGATCAAATTCTGGTTCCCACAACTCGCGGTCGACTTCATGCGATATCTTCGATCGACGGGTCTTCGAACTGGACGTTCGTCAGGAAAGATGAGCATATTCGATTCGCCTCCCCGGCAACCGACGGTTCAATTATTTATGTCGGAACGTCGAGTGGAACCCTATTCGCGCTCAATTCCGGTACTGGAATCATAGAATGGCAGTTCAACGGTCCAGACGCCATCACAGCGGCGCCCCTCATTACCGACTCTCATATTTATGTGGGGACCATGGGTCGAATGCTTTATGGCCTTGACCGATCAACCGGAAATTTGGTGTGGGAAACGAAATTGAAAGGGCGGATCAAATCAGCCATGTCAGCGAGAGAAGGGGAACTCATTGTTCTCACAGAACCACGCTACATCTACAGTTTCAGAGAGGAGGTTGTGAATGAACAATCTCTGTAAACGCTTCCTTATTGCGTTGCTTATGATGGGCGCCAGCACTACTGCATGGGCACAGGTAAGATGGGTCAAGTTGGAGACCAATCAAATCGATTCCTTTGTCTATGCGGATTCAACCTGGCTCGGAACTGCGGAGAGATCTGTTTTTCAGATTCCGGCCAGTACCGAAAAGTTAATACTGGTGCCTCGCTCGGCCGACGTATGGTCGGTACCAGCGATTTCGCAGCAACTCGAAGAGAGCGAACTGGATACTCTAACGGTTAAGCTCAATTTCCCGTACTACTACCGCCTCGAAACGGTACCGTCAGGAGTTGATATCTACCAGACAGATGGAACGATTCGGAGTCACCTGGGAACGTCGCCGCTGGACTACGTCTCTGACGCACCTTTACAGGGTGAACTGATATTTGATCGAGCCGGGTATGTGACGAGGCGGGTAGAGCCGGGGGACGAGATCTGGAATCGACACCTGGTGCTGCTTGAGTCTGTTGAACAGATGGACCCGTTGCTGCGAATCGGAATAAGGGGGTCCACGCGAAATTTGAAATGGATCGATTATGTAGCGGTCGGAACGACCGTCGTAGGTGGGCTTTTGGCCATCCATTAT
>SMXL01000163.1 GCA_004356385.1 Bacteroidota bacterium | reverse complement strand
GAGCTTGAGAGCACCGAATACGGAGACGGCGAATTCTCCATTTCTGCTGTTTCCGGTCCCGATAACACTGTCCAGGTAACGGCTACCGGCAAGGTGGGTCGCGCGGAGTACACGATCGTGGGCGACATGGTTGCTGTCGGAGGAGCCAAACTGGCTGCACTCAATATCGACGGCCCTGTTTCTGACGTGCGCGGAATTGGCGCCTCGTACCTGTTTAGTGGAGTTAACATGAACCCCAATGGTACCGAGGGTGAAGGCCCTAACGCGTATGGTATCTACTCAACACTTGTAGACACAGACAAGGAGTTTCAGGAAGAGCTACGCAAAGAGCTCGTAATGGGAGGTGAATACGGTTCTGTGGGTAGTTTTGCCAATAGCGAGAGCGAATATTTCAAAAACGCCGACGATGCTCCAGATATTGACAGGCTTTCATCGAGTATTTTGGGACTATGTGAGCCTCCTGCTTCTGTTGATCCAGATGATTTCACGAAAAATGAGGCTTGTGAGCTCTATTCGGGAGACTGGGTTTTTGCTGGAAATGAAATGTTTGGAGCCCCTGGGCACCCCACGATCATGATCGTTGACGGGAGTGTAACGTTTAGAGGAAATATTCGTGGTTACGGTGTCCTTTACGTGAAAGGAGATTTCAAGACGGAAGTGGGCGAACCTCGCTGGGAAGGGCTGATCTTTGCTTCAAGCCAAGGCGGGTCGCACGAACTCAGAGGAATGCCCCATATATACGGTGCAGTCGTGCTGCGTTCCGAAAGCGACGAGCCGGAGAACCCCGATCTTGAGAAAGAGGACTATCCGGAAATGACTTTCAAAGTCCGTGGAGAACCAACATTTCAGTATAGCGAACAGGCGCTTCTGGATAATGTTGGGTGGTTTGATGTGTTAAAGGAATTTGTGACCGCGGGTAACGGAGGAATCGAACTCCGAAACATTCGCCAGGCGTCCTCGGAAGCAACGGATTACCTTGGTCTACAGTCAAACTAACAGCAACGCGCTCGATAGAGAATTAGAGAGGCCCTGGGAGATCACTCTCAGGGCCTTTTAATAATTCCTCTTGTTGGCATTTCGATGGCAATGACGAAGGGAGGTTATCTCGCTTGCTTCAGTTTGCCTTGATCAGATGCAATTTCAGGCGGTCGGTAGTCGACCGATTTGCATCGCGAATGTGCAGGTTCGTTTCTGAAGATTCGGGCACGGACAATGGATCATGCCACGAATGCCACCCCGAATTTCGGATATGCTGCCTCCATCGCTCGAGCCAGGCTTGAGGTAAATTTTCCGGAAGATCCTCACCGGCAAGCTTGTAAGCGAGCATCGACCAAATCCTGAGCGTGCTGTCGAACGCATATCCGCCTCCAAGCGTACAGACTATTCGACCTCCAGTGATCGATTCGGCAAGTGCAATGAGTCGGTCAAATAGTTTTTCGTAAGCGTGCGTCGATAGGCAAAGATGGGCCAAGGGATCCATGTTATGTGCGTCCGCGCCTGCCTGTACAACCAGGACGTCCGGTTCAAACCGAACCAATACATCGGGCACCACAGCTTCAAAACACTCCAGATAACTTTCGTCTGTGGTTTCAGGAACGAGAGGCACGTTGACGCTCATTCCCTTGGCGTCACCCTTCCCGATTTCATCTACGAATCCAGTCCCTGGAAATAAGTGCTCTCCCGATTCATGCAAGCTCACGGTCAGTACCTCCGGATCGCCGTAGAATATTGCCTGTACCCCGTCCCCGTGGTGAACGTCGATATCGATATAAGCTACCCGGAAGCCCTTCGCCCGGAGCCCGGATATCATCACTGCCAGATCATTGTAAACGCAAAAGCCAGAAGCCCTATCACTCATGGCGTGATGAAGGCCTCCGCCGAGTTGCAAAACACGTTTTTGATGACCGCTTGCCACCATATCAGCTGCGAGCAACGAACCACCGCAGACAACTTTCGACGCATCGTGCATCCCTTTGAACGTGGGTACATCTCCCGTAGCCAAGCCCATAAATCCCGCATAAGGGACGGTGAGATTCGACGAGGCGTTGGCTACCGCTTCGACAAATTCGTTATCGTGTACGCGAAGAAGATGGTAATCCGTACACGGTGTCGCATCGACCCAATTGATTTTCAAGTCGAGACCTGAAATCAGATCATGAAGAGCTTCCCATCGAGCAGGTGTGAAAGGATGACCCGGGCCGAAATCGTACTTCAGGTAGTCGGCGCTATAGATTACTGGTAGTGACGACATGGCTAAACCACCCGAGCAAGCCTAATCCGTATCCGCCTGTATGGAGTGTATCCCCGCGAGGTCCATAAGAAAGGCATAATCAAAAGCAGTTTCCCTATGACGCTTGAGTCGACCGGTCGCCCCGCCGTGGCCAGCCTCCATATTCGTCTTTAGAATCAGACGATTGTTGTTCGTTCTCAACGCCCGAATTTTTGCAACCCATTTGGCTGGCTCCCAATACTGCACCTGCGAATCGTGCAAACCGGTAGTCACAAGCATGCTCGGATAGTCCATCGCACCCACATTGTCATAGGGCGAGTACGATAGCATGTAATCGTAATAGGCCTTTTCGTTCGGATCCCCCCACTCGTCGTACTCACTTGTCGTGAGAGGTATGCTGTCGTCAAGCATGGTGGTTACCACATCTACCCACGGGACATGGGCGATGACACCTTGCCATAAATCAGGACGCATATTTATGACGGCTCCCATCAGAAGTCCACCTGCGCTTCCACCCTGTGCGAAGACACGATCTGGATCCGCATAGCCTTCCTCGATCAAATGCTCGGCGACATCGATAAAATCCGTAAACGTATTCTTCTTCTTGAGCAGCTTGCCGTTTTCATACCACTGCCGTCCCATCTCCTGCCCTCCCCGAATGTGCGCGATGGCATAGACCACACCCCGGTCCAGTAGACTGAGACGCGAAAAACTGAATGTGGCGTCCATACTCGCTCCGTAGGATCCGTACGCGTAGAGAAGCAGCGGAGAAGCCCCGTCGAGCGGAGTATCGTTCTTGTAGACGATGGAGATGGGAACTTTGACGCCGTCTCGTACAGTTGCAAATATTCGCTCCGTCGTGTAGTCGGACTTCTCGAATCCGCCCAGTATTTCCTGCTCCTTGAGAAGCGTTTTCTCTCTGGTGACCATGTTGTAGTCGTACGTCGAGCTGGGGGTCGTCATCGACGTATAGCTATACCTCAATATCTGCGTGTCGAATTCCGGGTTGATACTGATACCCGCCCGGTATGCGGGTTCTCCAAAGTCGAGATAGTGCTCCTCGCTTCCATCCCATGGACGAACCCGAAGTTGGAGAAGACCTTCTTTTCTCTCAGAAAGCACCAACTGGTCGGCGAAAATCTCAAATCCCCCGAGCAATACGTCGTCGCGGTGCGGTATCACTTCTTCCCAATGTGTCTTGTCCGTGATCACAATCGGCGCACGCATCAGGCGGAAATTCGTTGCCTGCCAGTTCGTACGTACATAAAAGTAATTCCCGTAATGATCGACGGAGTATTCGTGGTTTTCCTCTCGGGGTTGAATGACTTCGAAAGAACCCGTCGGATTTGTGGCGTCCAGAAACCGGTATTCAGAACTGAGGGTCTGCCGCGCCCCAATAATCAGATAGTCCTTTGATTTGGTCTTGAAAACAAACGCAGTAAATGTGTCGTCGGGCTCTTCGTACACAAGCACATCATCGGAAATGCTCGTTCCAAGCTCATGTCGATAGATCCGATTCCAGAGAAGTGTTTCTCTGTCCTGCTTTGTATAAAAGATGGTTTTGTTGTCGTTTGCCCAGGCGACATTTCCCGTCACATCTTCGATGACATCGTCTAGCATTTTTCCGGTATCCAGATTTTTGAACCGTACCGTATAAAATCTCCGACCAATCGTGTCCTGAGAGTATGCCAGAATGTTGTCTCCGGAGCTCACGTCGATTCCCCTGATAGAATAAAATTCGTGACCGTCCGCCAGCTCATTGGCGTTGATCATGATCTCTTCCTTGGCCTCCAGTGAACCCCGCTTCCGTGCGAAAATGGGGTAGTCGCCCCCCTCCTCGTACCTGGTATAGTACCAATACGAGCCGTCCTTATAAGGAACCGATGAGTCGTCCTGCTTGATTCGCCCGACGATCTCTTCGAATAGAGCTTCCTGAAGTGCGGTCGTGTGGGCAGTCATCGCTTCGGTGTACTCGTTCTCCGCCTCGAGATAAGCAATCACTTCCGGGTCCTCGCGTTCCCTCAACCAGAAGTATTCGTCCGTCCGGACGTCACCGTGGATTTCAAGTTTCATCGGGTCCGTCTTTGCGATGGGCGGTTCCATTGATTCCATATTTGAATGGGTGGATTCTGAAATTTCCGTCGTGGCATTGTCATAAGTGGACTCACACCCAAAGAATATCAGGGCAAATCCCAAAACTAGAGAGCTACGTAAAAGACGCATAATGGAATTCCTCATTGTTGGTCAGCGTAAGCCGATCTGTTGGCGTAAATGCTACGGTTCAAACCATCGACTCGAGAATGTCGATACGGGGATTAGGCGGGCCGAAGTTACACCCTGTCAGCGAAAATAGTCTATTTCCAGACCTGGCGGGCGACCCTCAATAAATTCTCACCCAGAATGCCCCGAATCGTTTCTTCAGGATAGCCAAATCTCAACAAGGCCTCTGTGAGCGCGGGCATTTCCTCCGGAGAAGTCATGGTCCTGTCGGTAGATTCAAACGGAAAGATCTCTTTGTTCTCGAGAAACATTTTTAACTCTTCGATATCGAAAACGTAATCCATGCCAAGAGCCACATGCTCGGTGCCAACTAGATTAACCGCGTAGTCAATGTGCCGCACGATGTTGTCAGAACTCGTGTCGCCGTTTTCAAGAAAGAGACCATATCCAGTAATTCCTACTAATCCCCCCGTTTCAGCACACGCAGACATTACGGCATCCGAGACGTTTCGAGGGTGGTCGCATAGAGCATTTGGGTTTGAATGGGAAAGTAAAACCGGATTTTGCGAATGCTCGAATACATCCATACAGGTTTGCTCTCCCGTATGACTGCAGCAGACAAGCATGCCGACTCGAGCTGCCTCATCAATCACCCGCCTCCCAAAATCAGTAAGACCGCTGTCGTTATCCATGCAGCCCCCGCCCGCCCGGTTATTCCGGTTATAGGCGATAAGCATCCATCGAACGCCCAGATCATAGTAGGTCCGAACGAGGCTGGCCTCTCCATCCAGCGCTTCCATTCCTTCGATGTCGAAGTGAACAGCTAGTCTTCCGTCCTTCTTCGCTCGGAGAATGTCGTCGACGGAAGCGGCAAGAACGTAGTCGTCTGGCCTCTCGTGAATCCACTTTCGCATAAAGGCCAGCACTTTAACGCCATCATGCCATTCGATGCAGGTGTCAAAAAAGATATTTACCGAGACGACGTTCACTCCTGAATCACGAAAACGCTGAAGCTGCGGAAGAAACGAATCATCCGGTCGTAGCGGCATGCAGGTGTGATTGTCCCAGACCAGCGCATCCGCATGGAGGAGCGCGGCTTCAGGATTCACATTCCAATTGGGCATTTTCACTGTATGGGCGGAGTTGTTCGGAATTACTCAGAAACCTGTGACGCAGAACGAAGAACTTCATATAGCCATAACGCGAACTGTTTGAGTATACGTACGCTATTTCAACCGAGCCACTTTTACGGTTTAATTATATTTCTTCCGAAACAAATAAATTATTGAATCGAATAAGTATGATCACTAAGTCGACTCGATAAACCGCAATCAAAAATGAACCTCGTATCTCGAGCAGAAGAGCTTCTTCTTCTCGCAATCTGGAACCTACAGGACAACTCGTATGGCGCTATGCTTCGCGATTACCTCGTTGAAACCACTGACGAGGACTGGTCCATCGGCGTCGTTTACAATACGCTCGACCGGTTGGCTCGAAATGGTCTCGTTCAAACCAGCGTCGGTGAACCTACGCCTGAGCGAGGAGGTCGAGCCAAGCGTTATTTCCACCTCACCGCAGAAGGAGTGTCTTCCCTGGAGCGGATTCGTTCCGTTCAAAACCGGCTCTGGTCAGATCTTCCTGGTCT
>SMXL01000010.1 GCA_004356385.1 Bacteroidota bacterium | reverse complement strand
CCAGGTGTACAGTATCACCCGGTTCATTCGATTTTGTTTAGGTCGTTTTTCTTGAGTTGAAGCGGATCGGCCTGGTCGGAGATTAGTTGGCCGCGTATGTCCGACTCTAGATTCTACGATGGATCGAAGTGTGGGAGGGACCGGAACAAACACAGTACTCCAGTAACTGCGAATCGCATGAGCAATGGCTTCTCTGGTGACCAGATTTCCAAAAACTACGGCCTCATCAGCGTCGAGTTTCGAGATGAGTAGGTCTCTGAACGAATCCAGGGCATTTATTTCCGGAAGGAGGGGAAGGTCAATCTCGATACAGCGCCACAAATCGAGTCTATCCTGAGGTGAAAGAAGAAGAAATTGAAGCCGCACGTTGGAGCCCAGGAATCGTTCGGATTCGTGCTGGCGAGCTTGCTCTGAATGTTCGTCGAGACGTCGACTCTCTTCCAATCGACCGTCAAAAGAATCACCAATGGAGATGAGTCGACCAACCAATGCTGAAAGCGATTCGTCCCCGCCGCCCGCCCGTAGGTTGGCACCCTTGTAAACACTGTCGACCAGTCTCGCCGCTTCGTCAGCGTCCTTAGAGATAAACTGAGCTACTAAATACAGTTGCTCCAAGTGGTCAAGATGGCTTCCCTGATATTTTTCTTTGTTCTTCATTCACTTATTTATCGTCGACGAAGACCACGTTTACGCTCGTTCCCTTCTTTATGTCGAGCATAGCGGATGCGTTACCTCGATTGATGGCGACCTCCAAAAAATCGTCACTGTTGAAAAGAACGAGCGTCTCGCCCGGGGCAGTGTCCGCATACGTGTTTTGTCTATGATCAAGTATCGCGTTTCCCACATAACACTTGAACCGTCGAGTTTGTTGAAGCTGTTCAAATTCGAGGCGAGAAATATTTGTGATGCAATTGCCATATCCGTCTACGTGGACGACCCATCCCTGGATTCCTTGATCGTCCGAAATGGGTATCGCCCAGTGCATGGTTTGAATTTCGAGAATGGTCGAGCCGAGGTCATCAAGCATTCGTCCGGCAGCCAGATGAGCGGCAACAGAAGCAAAAATATCTCTGCCCTGAAAGGTTGTACTTGGTTCCGGCGTTCTCCAAAATTGGGGTCGATCGAGCTCGACAATGTGGTCCGGCTCCGAGCTTTTCAACAGTAGAGAGAACAGGCCATTGTCAGGCCCAACGTAGTAATGTCCGCCTTGCTCGAGAGCTACACATTTTCGATCGGTACCGACTTCTGGATCTACAACCGCGAGATGGACCGTACCCGGTGGATAGTGAGGAACTACGCTAGAAAGGACATAAGCCGCTTCCATGACATCTTGGGGAGCAATTTCGTGTGAGACATCTACGATTCGAACATCTGGCGCGATCGTCAAGATCGTTCCCTTCATCGCCGCGACGTACCCATCACGATTACCGAAATCGGATGTGAGGGTGAGAATTCGACGGGGGTCAGTCGCCATTTTAGTCGGATGCGTGTGGTGAGTCGCGGTAAGGGTTGTCCGAAGCGAAATACGTTGAAGGGATTCGGACTACGCTTACCCCACCAGAAACGAGTAGGTTGAACGCTCCGTAATCTACTGATAATTCTGAGCTCGTTCACCACGGTGCATCGTGACGAATCTGAGTAGAATGCCTCGGCCCACTGAGTACATGTTCGGAAATTCTTCGAAGCGACTCTATAGCGTTTGCGTATCCTGATTAAAATGAGAACGTAAGTACGGCGAGATTCGGCGCCAGAAGAGATGACGAAAAGGACGCGGCGGACAGCGGGAAACGAGATGCGAAAAATGGAGCGGGACGATTTGCAGTCAAAGGAACGAGACAAGGCACGGTCAACGGAACGGGACAAGGCGCGGAAGAGGGTCGGCCAAGGGGGTGAAGACCTTGCTGCACGGTATCTCCAAGATAAGGGATACCGAATCCTCGAAAGGAATTATCGCTTTCAACGAGCGGAAGTCGATCTCGTCTGTTTTCAGCCTGCCAAGAACTACACAGATGGAGGAGAGCTGGTGTTCGTTGAAGTTAAAACGAGGTCATCACACACCTATGGTTTACCGGAAACTGCAGTGGACATATCGAAACAAAAAAATTTGAGAAGAGCTGCCCTTGCGTACCTGTACGAGCACAGAATGGAAGGAGCATATTGTCGCTTCGATGTTCTGGCGATTAGCAGGACAAGTAGCCAGGTAGACATCCATCACATCGAAAATGCCTTTTAGACCTAGAGGCCGCTTTGAAGACTGCTCCCAGGCATTCCCAGGAATCGCTCACTGACCTTAACGAGGGCGGTACTCTTTCGGGACCTCGTCCGCAACACGCTCGAATGCCAGATATCCTGAAAAAGTGACTCCGTATGGATTGAGGATATCTCCTTTATAGTCGACGACGGTCGGTCCCCGTTCCATCGTAATCCACGACGTCTGAAATTTTTTGCTGCCCGAAATTCCGTTTCGACGCTGCCATTCGTAATAGGAGGGGTCCTCTGTTTCGCCCATATACCTAATTTCTATGTACCCGTCAAACGTCAAGATGTGCTCATTCGGGGTTTCTCCCGGGCGCAGTATCGTCTGAGGGTCGAGCGGATATCGTTGCGACGAGATGGCGGAGTTTCCAGAAAACGTGTCTCCTGAGACCGTACGATTCATTGCAGGTCGACTGTATGTTTTGAATCCTTGGCCCGACGTCCTTCCCGACAACAAGGCCAGAAGAAAATGCCGAAAAGATCCCATAAACGCCTTTCGGCGATTCTCTTCCCACGTTTTCGATTCGTCTAGACTTCCGGATTCAAGTTCTTCGAATAACGGTTCTCCGTCGTAGCGAGTTCGAAAAGGCTCGGCTTCGAAGTCCTTTAAAAAATATTGGATGCGATACCCTAAAGCATGGTTTTCAATGATCAAGGGTTCTGCCGCATAGGCTACGAGGGTTCCACCCCGACTTTCAAAATCCAGGACCTCCGAATTGACAATGATCGTCATTTCCGCGTTGGGAGATTCACCAATAAAAAGTTTTGAGAAACGCTCGAATCTGTCCTTCCATTTGTCGTCGCGTTCGGCCTCAATGACTATTTCTCCGGCTTCCAAAATGGCCGTATCGAGAGTAAAATCGAACGTATACACCCGTGATTCCCTGAGCAACAGGTCTCTGAAGGACGGTTCAAAACCAAGCATCGACACGTACAGACGATGGGCACCTGTCGGAACGCGTGCCAGACGGTATCGGCCATCCATATCCGTTGTCGTACCCATCAGAGATGCGGCTATAAACACGTGCGCTCCTATGAGGGGATCTCCGGTTTCACCGTCTAACACCTGTCCGGTCAGAATAACCACGCTGTTCTGCACGGCTTGGGATTTGTCTGGAGTCAAGAGGGCCAGAACGAGAACAAAAAGGACAGGAAAAATTGCACGCATGGTTTGGATCAGGCAGAACTTAGATTCCATGATATAAGAAACGTGGCAAACATTACACCGCTTGCGATTTTGTCACGCAGAAATGCCCCAGTTAGCGCGTTGGGGATGGGGAGAGGCTGCCTTTTCGGAACCAAATGCATTTTAATCGTCCAGATATTCGCGCACGGGTGTCTAATGACGACATCATTAACGGAATGAGATTCTGTCGGATCCAGTCTCATGTGGCATTCCGGATCGCATCAATCGTCGTCGCGTCCTCCAGGCCCGACGTGTCTCCAAGGTCACTATCCTCGTGCACGGCTTTGATCAGGCGCCTGATTACCTTAGCGTTGCGAGTTTTTGGCAGGGCCGAGGTAAATCCCAAAAATGAGGGCTTGAGGGGCTTTCCCAGTTCCCTCGAAACCAGCTCGATGAGTTCGGACCGATACTCTTCGGTAGCCTTAGAGGCGTCGCTGACCACGCAATACACAGCGAGTATCTCTCCCTTGATTTCGTCGGGAATCCCAATGGCTGCACTCTCCAATACATCCGGATGACTGTTTAGAATGGCTTCCACTTCGGCCGGACCGACTCGTTTCCCAGCAATTTTGATCGTGTCGTCGCTTCGCCCCAGGATGTACCAGAGCCCATCGTCGTCGATCGCGGCGAAATCTCCATGGACCCAGACGCCTTCAAACCGACGCCAATACGAATCCAGATATCGCTGCTTGTCGTTCCAGAATCCGCGTGTCATCCCAATCCACGGCCCTCTGATTACCAGTTCACCAACTTCGTTCTGAACGGACTCTCCTAATTCGTTCACAACGTCAGCGGCCATTCCCGGAACTGGACCGCTAAATGCGCATGGTTTTAGAGGGGTGAGCATATTACCACTCAAAATTCCTCCGCTGATTTCAGTTCCGCCGGAGTAATTCAGAATGGGCTTCCTGCTCTTAAGAACATTTTCAAAAACCCACTTCCAGGATTCGGGGTCCCAAGGGCTACCGGTACTCCCGATGGCTCGAAGATGCTCAAATGAGCTGCTGTCCAGCATAGCGGTCCCGTGCGGCATGATCGCTCGTATAAGAACCGGGGAAATGCCCAGATGCGTGACTCTATGATCTTCAACCAGCCGCCAAAGACGGTCTGGATCCGGATAATCTGGCGCGCCGTCGTAGAACAGCATGCCCGCGCCACAAAGGAGAGAACCAAAGACGAGCCAGGGCCCCATCATCCATCCCATATCGCTCATCCAATACATCATTTCACCCGGTCGCAGATCCATTGCGTGGGCCATGTCCTGAGCAGCCTTTACCGGAAACCCACAATGCGTATGTACGGCTCCCTTCGCTCGCCCGGTGGTGCCCGATGTATAAATGATCATGACGACGTCCTCGGCGGATGTTTTCACGGTTTCCGCTCTCTTCGACTGATTCGGGACGATTTCGTCCCACCACACATCTCGCCCTTCCGTCCAGGGGGTATCCGGTAAATTGATCTTGCGGTTCACGAGAACCCTCGTAACCAACGGACATTCCTCAAGGGCTGAATCGAGTAGCCGTTTCATGGGCACTTCTTTTCCGCGACGCAGAAACCCGTCGGCCGTGATGACTGCGCATGCGCCCGCATCAGTCAGTCTCGTTGCGATCGCATGTGGGCCATAACCGCTGAAGAGCGGAAGAAGAATGGCTCCAATTTTGCAAATGGCCAAAAAGGCTGAGACCAACTCAGGCGTCATGGGCATAAAGAGACCAACAACGTCTCCCTTCTTGATTCCAATACTGACCAAAGCATTTGCAACCTGACAAACGCGATCGTTCAGTTCGGAGTATGAAAGAATCACCGTCTCACCGTTCTCGGT
>SMXL01000162.1 GCA_004356385.1 Bacteroidota bacterium | reverse complement strand
GTTTCGAACTCGATTTTAGCGCCCCCCTTCGTGGTGGGTTCGCCGGTTTCCGGAATCATGATTTTCGCCAAGAGGAGAGCGGCCGGTGCGGCCATCACACTGGCGCCGAGCAATTGTTCGGCAAACAAAAGTCTACCCGCATCCAGGGATATTCCATGAGCGATGGCATACGGGTCTCCCAGAATTTGAATGTAAGCGGCCATCACGCCGCCCGCGATCGTCGCCATTCCTCCGGTCATAACGGCCATCAATTCAGATATGGTCATCTTCTCCAGATAGGGCCGAATAACGAGTGGAGCTTCCGTCTGACCCACAAAAATATTCGCCGTCACAGAGAGCGATTCGGCGCCGGACGTACCCAGAAATTTGCTTACGAGATACGCCATCCCTTGGACGACTTTTTGCATGATCCCCAGATGATAGAGGACCGCCATCAACGAACCGAAGAAGATGATGGTAGGAAGAACCTGAAACGCAAAAAAACCACCGAGACTTCCAGGTGTGCCATCCGGGAGCGCGAGGTTTCCGAAAACGAACTCGGCGCCTTTCGTCGTGAATTGAAGAACCAGAACAAAGAAGGAACTGACCCACCTGAGAAACATCTTCGGCCAGCCGAGTGGAGCGAACGCCTCCCCCATTGCTACGCCCTTCAGAATGAAAATGGCCAGGAAGATCTGAAGACCCAGCCCCGCACCGACGGTCCGCCACCTGATATGCCCACGATTGTTGGAAATGGCGAAAGCGAGTCCGATGATGACCGTCAATCCAAGTATCCCTCGAAGCAAGGCAATGAAGTCCATGGGTACATCAGAATGTCATTCCAAAAAAGAAATAGACACCCGTATCGGCACCGTTGTTACCGTGAATTCCGATCGTTCCGGTGATGTGCGGTTCGGGTGGTCAGCAAATATACATCCCACACATGTTTTCGGTAACGATTGCCCGTTCCTGATTCCGACGGAGAAGGCTTAGTGGATTGTGAGTCGGACCACACCACCGGCTTTGAGTGTGAATCCGCCACGTCTATCTTCCACGGACCATGGAACTCTCCCCTTGTATTGCGAGTGGGAACTACTTTTCATCTCATGCTACCGCTTCTTGCGTGACCCAATTCGTCTTGACCCGCGAACCCGATGAAACGTCACTCGGTGTGGACGCGGATTCCATTTTATCGGGGCTGAATTCGGCTCAACAGGAAGCCGTTCGGGTTACGGACGGACCTCTGCTTATTATTGCTGGTCCCGGGTCGGGGAAAACAAGAACATTGACACACCGGATTGCCTACCTGTTGGCGACTGGAAAGGCCTCTCCCAGGCAAATTCTCGCGATCACAGTTACGAATAAGGCTGCGCGAGAAATGCGATCTCGAGTCACAGGACTCGTCGGCGAAGACACCACGCGCGGGATGTGGATCGGTACTTTTCACTCTTCATTTGCCCGCTTACTGAGGGCCGAGTGCGCTCGACTCGGGTTCACGTCAGACTTCAGTATTTACGATTCGGAAGATTCGCAACGGGTCATTCGCGATCTGTTGAAGAGCCGTCAGATTGATACGACACAGTATAGACCACGCCTGATACAGAACCTGATTTCGGGAGCGAAGAACCGGATGGTTTCTCCGAGTCAATATGCGACCATGGCTGCGTCTGCGACTCAGGAAATCGCCGCGAGGGTATTCCAGCCCTACCAGGATCGACTTCGTACGGCGAACGCGATGGATTTCGACGATCTGCTTCTTCGTCCCATCGATCTTTTCCGGAATCACGAGGATGTTCTGGAAAAGTATCAGAACATTTGGAAATATATCCACGTCGATGAGTATCAGGACACCAATCGGGCCCAGTATCTCCTGGCTAAGCTTCTCGCTTCAAAAACGCAAAACCTGTGTGTGGTCGGCGACGACGCTCAAAGCATCTATGCGTTCCGGGGTGCTGATATTGCGAATATCCTTTCGTTCCAGAAAGATTACCCCGATGCTACGACCGTTAGACTGGAGCAAAATTATCGCTCGTCTAAGAACATCGTGCGGCTTGCAGATTCGATCATTCGGAACAACAAAGATCAGCTCGAAAAGAAGCTCTTTACTGAGAACGCAGATGGCGATCCGATTATCGTGATCGAAGCGCTTTCCGAGCGGGAAGAGGCCCAAAAAGTTGAACGTAGAATCCGTGATATCCAGGTCCGTTTGGGTCTGCATCATTCGGATTTTGCCGTGCTTTATCGAACGAACGCCCAGAGTCGCTCTTTTGAAGATGCCCTCCGCAGGGGGTCTATCCCCTATCGGGTTGTAGGCGGAATGTCGTTTTACCAGCGACGCGAAATCAAGGATGCGTTGGCCTACCTTCGCCTGGTCGTTAACCCAAACGACGTGGCGAGTTTGCGGAGAGTGATTAATACGCCCGCGAGAGGAATCGGCGACAAGACCCAGAATCAGCTTTTTGACTTCGCAGACAAAGAAGGTATTGGAACGTGGGAAGCGATGGATCGGGTGGACGAAGGCTTTCTTACTACCCGCGCTGCGACTGCGATCTCGAAATTCCGGGATCTAGTTAATCGGCACCGCGACCAGATGAACGAGTTGCTCGCCTCAGAATTAGCCAGGGCGCTGATTCAGGAGTCCGGCATTCTGGAAGAGTTTAGACGAGAACATACCCCTGAAAACCTGGCCCGCTGGGAGAATATTCAGGAATTGCTGAACGCCATCTCGGAGTTCACGGAATCCGGTACTGAAGACCGAACACTCTCAACGTTTCTCCAGGAAATATCTCTCCTCACCGACGCCGACGATTCGGATCCATCAGAAAACCGCGTAACGCTGATGACACTTCATGCGTCCAAAGGCCTCGAATTTCCAGTCGTATTCTTGTGCGGTATGGAAGAAGGACTGTTCCCGCTGGCATCTGCCACCCAGGATCGCCAGGAACTGGAGGAAGAGAGACGTTTATTTTACGTGGGCGCCACCCGGGCCGAACGACTTCTCATGCTCTCTTATGCCCGGAGTCGCTACCGGTACGGCGAACAGCAATCATCGATACGAAGTCGGTTTTTTGAAGAAATCGATCCGAGTGTCCTTAGAACGGAGGCGGGGCAACTGTTCGAGACGAATACCGATCGGATGAAGCTGAGCGCCGGCCTCAACGTAAAGTACGAGGAACTGGACCCGCACTATTACCGGAAGAGTCTTCGAAGTGAGTCTTCCGGGCCCGCTGAACAACGAGTTGTATACGACGAAGAGGAATCTGGGGAAATCGTACCGGGTATGCGAGTTGAACACAGCCTGTTCGGAGAAGGCAAGGTCATTGCAAAAGAAGGGCGGGGCGATCAAGTGAAAGCGGTCGTTTATTTTCGAAATGTGGGTGAGAAGAAGTTGCTCCTCAAGTTTGCAAGGCTGAAACGGATTGGATGATGGAAAAATCGTTGGTGCTGATACTCGTTCTTGTACTTTTTACGGGGTGTGACCGAGACGACAGGATCCCTCTGGTGATCTATTCACCGCATGGGAAAGAAATGCTTTCCGACTACGAAGATGCATTTGAATCCGAATATCCGGATGTGGATGTCCAGTGGATCGACATGGGAGGTCAGAACGCCTACGACCGAGTTCGAACAGAAAGCCAGAATCCACAAGCCAGTATCTGGTGGGGTGGCGACGGGCCGATGTTCGAAAGGGCGGCCTCAGAGGGTCTTTTAGAGGCATATCGTCCCTCCTGGGCGGATGCGGTGAACGAAACCAACCGAAATTCTGACGATTTTTGGTACGGCACGTTTCTGACTCCTGAGATCATTCTCTTTAACTCACGTACCGTACCGGAAGGCCACCAGCCTCTCGATTGGGACGACCTTCTCGAACCGAAATGGGAAGGAAAGATCATTATTCGATATCCACTGGCCTCGTCCACCATGAGAACAATCTGGGGGGCGTTGATCATGAGGCAGCCATCCGAGGATGAGGGCTATGCGTGGCTCGCCCGGCTGGATCGTAACACCAAGACGTACGCCGCCGATCCTACTCAGCTCTATCTGAAAATAGCACGCGAAGAAGGGGAAGTTTCATTGTGGAACATGCCGGATACATACCTCCAGTCCGAGATAAATGGTTATCCATTCGGGTTTTCGATACCTGAGAGCGGCACCCCCATTTTGACAGACGCCATTGCCATCGTCGCCGGTAGTGCCCGTCCGGATATCGCCCGGCGATTCTATGAGTTCGTTACATCCGACAGCGCTCTCGTAAACCAGGCCAACAAGTATTTCCGCATCCCGGTTCGAAACGACTTGGATACCACTCAGTTACCCGACTGGATGCAGTCTTCGACGATCACGCGAATGGATGTGGACTGGAAGAGGTTGACTACTGAAGGTGCCCGTTGGATGCAGCATTGGGACGAATTTATCAAAGGCCGCGGAGCTGAATACCTGGCTGAGAAAGGACTCCACTAGACAGGTGGGTATAGAGACCGATAAACAGGTGGCTACTCAGACCGACTGAGGAGTCTGGATCGCCTGTTTTATTCCGTAGATGGGTACCACGAGCGGCGGCTCATCTTCTCTAAAATTCATCAGAACGTCGATTACGGCATCCTTTTGGGTCTCTTGCATGATGAGAGAACGCAACTTACCTGCGTTTCGAAATCCCTTGAAGTACCCGCCGTACATCCGGCGCATCTCCAGCACACCTGTTCTCTCGCCCAGCCATTCACACTTCAATTCTAAATGCTCCTTGACAACCTCTTTTCGCTCGTTCCAGCTCGGCGCAGGCGGTAACTCACCGGTTTCAAGGTAAATTTTCGTGGCCTGGAATATCCACGGGTTACCTATGGCGGCTCTTCCGATCATCACAGCATCAACGCCGGTCTCTTTGAACATCCGGGCGATGGTCTCGGGCGAAGACGCGTCTCCGTTACCGATAAGTGGAATCTGAATACCGGATTCGTCTTTGATCCTGCGGAGCCATTCCCAGCGGGCTTCTCCCCGATACATCTGAGAGCGGGTCCGGGCGTGCACGGCGATCGCCTGTACGCCGAGACCTTCAAGCATGCGGACCACTTCCAGAATCTGGATGCTGTTGTCATCCCACCCCAGGCGGGTCTTTACAGTAACGGGTCGGGTCGCCTGCTCGATTACCACCTCCGTGATCTCTGCCATCTTGGGAAGATTTCTCAGAATGCCCGCACCTCCATCTCTACATACGACCTTTTTTACCGGACACCCGAAATTGATATCGATAATGTCGGGCCCTACCTGGTCGACAATTTTCGTGGCCTCCCGAACCTGTTCGATATTGCCTCCGAAAATCTGTATGGCGACGGGCCGTTCCTCCTCGCGGATGTCAAGCTTTTTCAGAGACCCTTTCGCACCGTAAGCCAATCCACCCGAAGAAATAAATTCGGTGTAGAGTAAATCCGCGCCGAACCGCTTGCACAGCAGTCGAAACGGAGGATCACTTACATCCTCCATTGGAGCTAGAAAGATGGGATAATCTGAAAATATCAGCTCGCCAATCTGCATAGAAATGCCCTCAGGGCTATTATTTGCGCGCTTGCTACGGCCACCGTATCAGGCAGTTCCAAGAAGAAACCCTATATTCGGGCTCTTCATTCCGGTTCTCGACTGATATATCGCCTGCATTCATGCGCACTCGTTCTCTCCTCAAGACAAACGGTTTTCTCGTTGTCGCTCTTCTTCTCGTAGCGTCGTGTAGGTCTCAGAATAGCGAGCCTAACAAGGAACCGAGTCAAGATCCGGTCTCTGAGAATACGGTCATTCTGATTTCAATTGACGGGTTTCGTTCCGATTACGTTCAGAAGTTTGAACCACCGAATATCTCCCGGTTGGCGCACGACGGAGTCACGTCGGAAGAAGGCATGATACCGATTTTCCCGACACTCACATTCCCACTTCACTACTCGATGGCCACCGGACTTTACCCACAAAACCATGGGATCATCAGCAACACGATGTTCGATCCCCGCTCGGGAAAATGGTTTAGAATCTCCGACCGAGAATCTGTTGAAGACCCCGGGTGGTGGGAAGGTGAACCCATCTGGGTAACAGCAGAAAACCAGGGGATGATTGCAGCTACATTTTTCTTTGTAGGGTCTGAGACGCCCGTAAAAGGGGTACAGCCAACGTACTGGGAGCGTTTTGATGCCTCGGTTCCGGGAAATACCCGGGTCGATCAAGTTTTGGCCTGGCTGGATTTGCCGATCGACGAGCGCCCCGAGTTTATCGCGCTCTACTTTGGTCAGGTCGACGGGGAGGGTCATGCAAACGGCCCAGATGCTCCGGAAATGGCAGAAAGTGTTCTGGAAGTCGACGGCTATATCGGCAGGCTCCTGGAAGGTTTGGCGGCGAGAGGAATCGAAGATGGGGTCAACGTCATTCTGGTCTCGGACCACGGGATGTCGGCTCGTTCACAGAGCCGTGTGATTGCACTCGATGACTATATGGATATGGACGAAGTGGACGTGATCAACACGTCTCCTGTTCTTATGATGAACGCGAAGGGTAATAATGCGAGCCAAATCGTCGAACAGCTTCAGGGAGCCCACCCCGAACTCGAGGTCTGGATGAAGCGTGACGTGCCTGAGCGATTTCACTTCCGAGATCACTACCGAATACCAGATATCATCGGTATGGTGAGTGAGGGTTGGACGATCTATCGAACCCGCGAGTACATGGAGGAAAACCTGTCCCGTTTGGGTGGGGCAACACATGGATATGACCCGGCGGCGCTGTCGATGCGGGCACTTTTTGTGGCTCATGGACCGGCGTTTAGGGAGAACGTGAAAATCGAACCGTTCGAAAACATCCACCTCTACGCCTTGATGGCCCATATCCTGGAACTCGATCCGGCGGAAACGGACGGAAGTCTCGATGTCCTTTCGCCCATTCTGAAAAAATAGCAAGGTGGAAAAGCTTTATCGGTACCAGCAGGACGGGCAGTTTTTTGCACAGATTGCCCACCATCTGGAAGAATTGGGCTGCGAAGAACTCCTGCGATTAGGCGCTTCTGAGGCGAAGGCTGTCTACCGAGGCATTTGGTTTACGGCGGAAGCATCCGCTCTGTACAAAATCGTCTATCAGACTCGACTCTGTTCGCGTATGCTGGCGCCCCTTATTCGATTCGATTGCCACAGCGATCGGTACTTGTATAAAACGGCTTCTTCGATCGCGTGGAACGACTTTCTGACAACGGATCAGACGTTTGCGATCTCGGCGACGGTTTCTCATAGCCGAATTAAGCATTCCAAGTTCGCCGCACTACGTCTGAAAGACGCGATTGTGGATTTTTTTCGGGACAAATTCGGGGACCGACCCGGAGTCGATCGGCACAACCCGGATGTTCATTTCCACCTTCACATCGAAAACAACCATGCCATCATCCATCTGGATGCGGGAGGAGGTTCGCTTCACCGAAGAGGTTATCGAACCGAAACCGTAGAAGCACCCATGCAGGAGACCGTCGCGGCCGCGGTAATTCGGTACTCAGAATGGGACGGAGAATTGTCGTTACACGATCCGATGTGCGGCTCTGGAACGCTCCTTGCGGAGGCCATGATGTCAGTCCGTCGAATCCCTGCTGCGTATCTGATCGACTCTTTTGGTTTTCAGCGAATGCCAGACTACGACGCCGCGATCTGGGAGCTCGTCAAAAATGAGGCCGATGGACGAATTTGCCCTCTCCCGGATTCGATCGAGCTGGTTGGGTCCGATATTAATTCGGACGCCGTGGCGGCAACGAAGAAGAATCTCCAGCGACTTCCCGGTGGCGATGCGATTCGGGTATTTCAAAAAGACGTTTTTCGACTGGAAGGAATTGCCGATCAAGTGATCATAACGAACCCTCCGTATGGCCTGCGAATAGGAAAACGAGACGACATCTCTTCGTTCTATAAGCGATTCGGTGATTTCCTGAAGCAGAAGTGTAACGGGTCGTCTTGTTTTCTGTATGCCGGGAAAAGGGAATTGCTGAAGAGTGTCGGATTGAAAACAACCTGGAAGAAGCCGTTAGTAAGTGGAGCACTCGAGGGTCGACTTGCTCGGTACGATATCTATTGAGTGCCGCTACCATGGTTTAACGCGAGCAACTCAGTGGGGCTTTGCCTCGTAGACGCCGGTCTTTAAATTTCGTCCATACCCTGCACAACCCGAGATCCGTCCGCAATGAAAAATCAAATTCTGTCATTCGTTTTTATTTCGTTGATCGCCGCTCCGACATTCGCCCAGGACGCTGCGGATCTCCCCGAAGCCGATCCCGCCGATGTCGAAAGTGTCGACGCCCTCATCGCCGCCGTTTACGATGTCATTTCAGGACCGGCCGGAGAAAAACGTGATTGGGATCGATTCCGATCTCTATTCAGATCTGAAGCCAGGCTGATTCCTGCGGGAGTGGACCCGGGCGGAGAATTTGGTCTTCGATTTTGGGGTGTGGAGGATTACATCTCTCAGGCGGGCGCCTTCTTGGAGGAACGCGGTTTTTTCGAAAGTGAAATTCACCGCGTCCAAGAAGAGTATGGAAACATCGTTCACCTGTTCAGCACGTACGATTCGCGCTGGAAAGAAGACGATCCGGAACCGTTTACTCGGGGAATCAATAGCTTTCAGCTCGTCAATGACGGGAGCCGTTGGTGGGTCGTAAACATATTTTGGCAAGGCGAATCAGAGAATGCGTCGATTCCCGAAAAGTACCTCCCGCAAGGCTGAATTCACTCAACCGGTGGCGAATTCAAGGGCGTCAATCATGACATCGATCGCCCGTTCGAGGACCGGAAAGGGGATATTCAAAGGGGGGGCGATGCGAACGAGTGACTCGGAATGAAGCGTCCAACCCAGCAGGACGCCACCTTCTAAACACCGCGAAACGAAACGCTGCGTAACGTCCCTGTCGCGTAGCTCCATCCCCAGGAGACACCCGATCCCCCGAATTTCGACGATGGCGGAGTGGACGAGTCGATGGCGGAGTTTTTCTTCGACCGTAAGGGCTCGATCAACAAGATTCTCGTCTTGAATAACGCTGAGCGCTGCATCAGCAGCCGCGCAGGAGACCGGATGACCCCCAAATGTAGTCACGTGGCTCAAGGGTGGATCCCGGCGAAAAACATCCATGACGCCTGCTCGGCTCACAAACGCGCCGAGAGGCATTCCTCCTCCCATGGCTTTTGCCAGCGTGAGAATGTCGGGGATCACGTCGAAATGCTGAAAGGCAAAGAGAGATCCAGTTCGGCCAAACCCCGTTTGTATCTCGTCGAAAATGAGCAGGGAACCGGTCTC